>CAYHEL010000063.1:0-9873 GCA_964355415.1 uncultured Verrucomicrobiota bacterium
CGTTCCGGTGATGAGGCTCCCGGCTGGTTGCAATTTCGCCTGGGCCATCATCGCGCTATCGGCCGACGAGATCCGCGCTGGCGCCGCCAGCGTCGCTCGGGTATGGAAACGAACCTGCGTGGCCCCAGATTCCGCAAGGCTCAGTTGCGCCACCGATGCCCGCAGGAATTGTTTGGACTCAATCACTCGTGTCTTCATGTTTGTCTTTCTGTGTGATTTCTACTTGGATCCTTGAGTGAAAAGAGTTTGACTCAGGAATTCAAACTTCTGCACGAGTCGGAACCGTGCGGGTCAAGGGGCGAGAGCCCCTGGCGGGGTGGGCAGCGCCCCGCGAGGATCTATCCTCCGAACGAGCGAAAGCAAGTGAGCGTGGAGGATGGATGCGATGGCAGAAAAAACCGCCAACAAAATCACGGTGATGCGTCGAGGTTTCATGGTTTTGCTCCGCCCTCTGACGGTTTTCCGTTGACGATCTGGATGGCGCTGAGGTAGGGCCGGATCTTGATCTTGGGCTTGGCGACCGGGTCAGCCTCGATGGTTTGGGTCTTGCCGGTCAGGCCGCTGAAGACGACATAGTTCCCTTCGGGCTTTTCCGGGGTCTCTTCAATCCAGCGGTCGATGTAGTCGCAAGGGACATTGACGGTTTTCAGAGTCTTCTTCTGGTCGGCCACCTTCAGTACCATGCTGTCCTTGGCCTCTTCGGTCGCCTTGCCCGGGTAGTAGCAGATCAGGTCATAGCGTTCATAGGGTATATTGGTGAGGGTGATGGGAAAAACCATCGTGGGTGTAGGTGAGGCCAGTTGGGCGTTGCCATCCGTCGGTTCAACGGAACTGAGTTGGGCAAACCACGAGATATTCATTGGGTCAACCCTGGTTGCCACTTCCTTGCCGCGACTGTCGAGGGTGGGGACCGGTTTTCGGTCGGCCCAGACGTTGTTCCAGAAGCCCTGGGGCACGACGCCGGCGATCATATTGGCACGCCATTCATAATCAGGACTCATATTACCCTTGATGGTCAACTTGAAACCGATGGATTCGCTTGCCGTCTCGGCGATTTTGATGAGATGGAAGGCCGATAATTCTCGTCCCGCCGCATCCTTGGCGACAACCGTGATCGTGAAGTTTCCGGATGGATACTGGCGGGTTGCGTTCATGCCCTCAACCACGCTGCCATCGCCCAGGTGCCACCGGTATTCGATGGGTTCCTGAAGACCGCTTGGGGGTTTGACGCTGAAACGGGTATAGCCGTCCGCGGCGGGCCCATCGACGCTCATCTCCAACTTGCCAGCCACAGGTGTTTTGACGGACACCGGCCCCTCAAGGGGTGGATTCGATTCAGGCAATGACTCCTGCACATCGCTGCCGATCACAGGCTTTGCCTGGCCGACAAAGACCTGTTCATCCAGGGTCAGACTGCGGGACCAGGCGGCGTTCGGAATCAATTGGCGTTCAAATCCAGGACCTGACCAGAGGGTGGAAATACCGTAATTGACGCCCCCGGAACCGTACAGGTTTGCGCGAAAACGATGATTGCCCTTCTGGAGTTTGACCTTGAGATCCTTGAACGGATTGGTTGAACGAAATCCGAAATAATTATAGCCAACGTACTGGCTGTCGATCCATAGGTAGAATCCGCCGACACAGTGAGTGTGAAAGGTGTATTCGCCGTCCGCAGGCACTGCAAGATAGCCTGCCCATTCCATGCCATACCCACCCAGGCGCTCGCGGATATTCCAGGGAAGGATTCCGGAAGTCGTGCCTCGTTTGCGGAAGATCAGCGTGTTCACATCGCAGGGGACACCTCGTTCATGGAGAGGATCCCTGCCGCCATAGATGTCGTGGAAATACCGGTAATGCAGACCGGCCGTGGTCGGTACATTGTTTTCTTCGCTGGGCAGGAGTCCCTCGGCGGTCGGAACATTGATGCTCGAACGCCAGGTCGTGGTACGACCCGAACCATCGTCAAGCAACAACGTCACCGCCTGGGAACCAGGTTTGTCCAGTTTGGTCTGGACGACGGCCCCGGTCAGGGTCTGGGCGCCGATGTTCCAGGTATAAGTCAGCGGGAGGCCCTCCGGATCAAAGGAATCCGTCGCCTGGAACTCGAACTCGCCGGGCGCAAAGGTGCGAGCAGAGTTCCCCTTGAACGGCCAATTGATTCGGGCTAGACAGACCGGGGCATCATTTTTCACCGTGACGGTTTTCTGGGACTTGGAAATTCCGCCCTTGCCGTCTTTGACCAGTAGGTCAATGGTGTAGCGCCCCATCTTCTGGAAAGTATGGGAAACTTTGGCCCCGCTGGCAGTTCCGCCATCGCTGAAGGTCCAGTCGAAGGTCAGCGGATCGTTGTTGGGGTCGGTCGATTGCGAGGCGTCAAATTTCACAGTCAACGGCGCCAAACCATTCCGCTTGTCCGATTCCACGATGGGAGTTGGTGGTGCATTGCCACCCTCATCTTGATTCTTTAACACCGTGGCGCCTTCCCGGTAGAGAGCCACAACCTCACCGGCGGTCAAGGGGCGCTTGAAGAGACGGATTTCATCCATGCTGAGCGTGATCGCCGGAATGCCGCCCTTGGGCGAGTCCTCTTGCCCCATGCGGTTGCCAAGGGTCAAATGCTGGGTTGATGTGCCAGGGCCGCCCTCGTAGAGGATGTCCTTGGTGAACTTTCCATCCAGCCACAGCGACAAACGCTTGTTCTTGGCGTCGGCAACCCAGCACACGTGGTACCAGTGGTCAGCCAGGAACTGGACCGGATAGATCAACTGGCTACTCCCAGTCCAGAACTGGAAACCACCCTTCCATCCGGTCTGGAAGAATGACGGGCCGCCCACATCTCGTTCCAGCAAAAGCATGGCGCCGCTGGGCTGTTCGGTGTCCTTGGCCCAGAAACTCACAGTAAATCCCTCTTTGGAACCGATATCAACACCGGGAGTTTTACTGGAAACCAGTCCGAATCCTGTACCACTGAAGCGGATGCCGTCTCCCAGGACGCCGGGCACAATCTGGAAGGGTTCGGCGAGTTTGCAGGCGGACTTGCTACCCGCCCCATCCGGGGTAAATAACTGGCCATCGCGCTCGAAGCGATTGTCGAAACTGATGGCATAACTGGAATCCTTGGGAAGAACCACATCCTTTTCCAAGACCGTCGGCGCAACAAAAAGAGTCTTGAGCGTGCTGGCTGCGACGGCTCCCTCGCCCAGGCCGGGACTGATGCCTTCAACGCTTGAAAACACGATTTTGTTATCCACGACGTTGATTCCCAGGCCCCCGAGCGTCGCACCCGCTTGTCCGGTCGCCTTGCGGATGGCCGGATGGGTAACGCCGGTCGTCAGGGTGATGCAGGTGAGGAGCTGGTTCTTTTCGCCTAGCCTGACACTGCGCACCAGTGTGCGATAGGAATTGGCGTCCTCAACAACCGGGTAAGAACAGACGATGACCGCATCCACTCCGGCGCGCCGGCTGAAATCCACCGCAAACGTTGCTCCGGGCTGATTCTTGTCACCCGGCCAGCGAATCGAGGTCGAGCCATCGGCGGCCGTTTCCATGAAGTCATGTTTTCCGGCGATCCCGGCCAGTTTCATCTGTTGACCGACGCCGAAGATCTTGGTCTGGTTCATACCTCGCCAGCCCTTCCGTTGGCGATAACTGCCGGTTCCGGCCAGCATGGTGATAACAACGTCGTCCGCGTCCTGCCAGCGGTTTCGGATGACATAGTAACCGTGCTGGCTGTCGCAGATCGCCTTGGGCATCACCGTGGCGGGATTCTCCGACTTCTGGCCGAAGGGCCAATTCACCAGCGCAAAAATCGCCCGGTGCGGGTAGTTCCGGGTGTCAAACTGGTTCTGGTCAGTCTTGGAGGCAAAGGTGTCATACGTCCAGCGCAATGCTCCTTTGAAGGACTCAGGAATCACGCCAAAGCCCTGCGAAAACCAACCACCATTGCTCATTCCGCCATTGCCGCCAAGCATCCATTCCGTGCCATAGGTGATGCCCATCAGTTCATGGCGGGCTGGATAGAACGGGCGCCCTTCCTGGTCGGCGAGGACTTCCATCACCCAACGCAGGGTCATCCATTGAAACATTGTGGAGTGGGCCGCGTAATCCCGTCCAGCCGCGACCCGCAGGGCTTGCAGATAAGGCAACAGGGCGGTGTTGACAGCCACCTGACTGGGCCCCTGTCCTTCGGAATAGAACCCATAGGGGCCAAAGCCTTGCGGGATCTCATTCGCCAGCCGTTCCTGAAGTTTTGCGTCGTATTCGCCCAGAAGTTTATCGTCCGTGCCGGGATCGCCCTTGATGGCCAGCACGGTGAATCCGGCGCCGCCCAGGGTCGCGCCGTGGTGGTTGCAGTTGGAGCCGTGCCGGGGTGATTTTACGAGTGATTCCAGGGAGAGCGTGACGTCCGACTTCTCCTTGCCCGGTTCGGCCGTCCGAACCTTGCTGGCATAGTTTTGCAGGTACACGGCGACGTCCTTTCGGAAATCCTCGTCCCAGCCGTTATAGCACAGATCGTAACCCAGCGCGATCATCGCCAGGGAAGGCCCCAGGCGCAATTGGCCATCGCAGTGCTCCTGGGAATAGCGGTTGTCACGATCCCGGATCCCCTCTTTGCCTTTGAGGAAACACTGGCGGCCCAATTCGGCATATTTGCGGTCGCCCGTCAATTGGTACAACATCCCGAAGCCGGCCATGTGCGAAATGGTAAAGGCGCCTTCAGGCAGTTCCCTTTGTTTTTCATAGGCGCGAAGGGATGCGTTATACACCGTCGGCATGGCCTCGCCGCCACCCAGGGTCGCCCGCAGACGTTCAACGATTTTGGCGCCCTCGGGCGTCTTGGCCCGAGCCTTGATGGCGTCGAGGTCAGAACGACGAAATAACAGGCGGGGATGCTCGCCAGCGGCAGGCGCCTTCCACCCCGGCACCGGCGCCGGCACGATTGCAGGCGCCGATGGTGGAGCGTCGGCCGCCGTCAGGGTGAAGGATGCCCCGACGAGACTTGCCAGCAGGATGAGGCGAATGGACTTGTTCATATGGTTCTCCATGGTTTGGGTTGACACGCTTTCGCTTTGCAGACGATTAAACCGTTGTTTTCAGGGTTCTTGGCTCAACTGGCCAGCCCAATCAAATGACGATATTCATTGCGATTTCCCCCCGACTGGCGGCGGGAATGCTGAGATTGACGCCCGTGGGCGAGACGCCCGGTTCTTCGAAGGACAGGCGATAACTGCCGGTGAAAGCCCGGGTGCGCAGGAGTCCATCGGCATCGGTGGTCAAAACCACATCGGTTCTCCAGTCTTTGTGAATGCGCTGATGAATCCGGTTGTACCAGGCGCTGGGCAGTCCGCGTCCGTCGAAAAGGTAGTCCTGGTCATACCAGAAGAAGAAGGCCTCAAGCGCGGGATGGGCAAAGGCCAGAACCATTGAGGCGTCTGCATATTCCGCAATCCGGTCAATAATTTCATCGCGGGGCACACCGGCCTTCACCAGGTTCGCCGCATGGGCTCCGCCGGAATGGAATTCGGTGACGTGGATGGGCAGGCCGGCTTTGGCCAGGAAATCATAGGTCGCAACATGCTGTTCCAGTTTCCCGATGGCCGAGAATCCCTGGAAGCCCATGGCATCGGGGGCGGCCCCGAGGTCCTTGAGGGCCATCATCAGATCACGGTACCGGTGCGCCTGATCCTCATGGCTGACATAGGTGCCATCATTGCAGGCCACCGGGATCTTGGCGGTATCACCGATAAAATGGCCGTAATCATTGATGACCATGGTCGCATTCGGATCCTCATCACGGACAATGGCCATGACCTCGGCGAGGTCCTGGGCCAGTTCGGGGATGGGCGTGTTGTGCGGCCAGTGCCGGGTGGCGGTCTTGGCCAGGGTCGGCTCCCAGATGGCCTCATTGACCGCATCATAGACACTGATGCGGCCCTTGAAGCGGTTGACGATCTGGCGCAGGCGAACCTCGCGAAACATGGATCGTTTCTTCGCATCAAAACGATCCATCCAGGTCGGAATGGCTTTTGGCACACCCCACCACAGCGGATGGCCCTTGGCCACCAGACCATGGCCGCAGGCCCACTGCACCGCCCGGTCGAGCGTGTCATAGTTCTGGTATCCCATGAACTCTTCGCCTTTTTGCGTCTCCTTCCAGGACCATTCCTGCCAGTAGTTCAACAGGTTCACGGCATTGAACAGGCGGGCCATGTGCAGCAGGTTGCGTCTGATCACATCATCTTCAAGTTTTTGAGGCTCGTGGCAGGCGTCCATGAGTCCGGCGCCGCAAAAGCCCCACAGAAAGTCGCTGCGCACCTGACGCAGGCGAACCGTGCGATGGGCAAGCGCCTTGCCTTCACGGTCGCTCAGGCGCAACGACAATCCCCGCCTCCGCCGCTGATCGATGCGGGCATGGCTGTCCTCGATCAGATCCTTGTATTTATCGATGGAAAAAGCAGTTGCCGATTCGAGGATTTTCCATTCCTGGCCGTTTTCGAGGGTGACTGGGGTTGTGGTCATGGGGCTGATTCCTTGGTATGGGGTGATGGGGTTGGGTTCAAGTTTTGCTGGGAGTTATGCGGGCAGGGTCTCATACATCACTAATTCGCTGGTCAATGCGCTATCGAGCGCGATGGGCAGCCCGATGAGGGATAGGTCGCGACCTGACAGGGTAAACGTCTGTGCGCCGTTATCGAGGGTGACCTGGTAGTTGGCGCCAAGATCAACTCCGCGCAGGCGAAGACGATATTCCCCCGCCCCGACGCCAAGACGGAAAACCCCCGCATACCCGCGAGTGTGGTCTTGAGTGGCGTATTCCAGCACACACCACTCGGCAGGTTTGAGCACGCCGATGTCCGGCGTGTGATGATAGACGACCGGATGACCGGCCAGAACGGGTCGGCAGAAGCCCTTGTGTAGTTCAAGATAACGCTTGGTCTTCTGGTAGAACTCGGTGGAACGGTCGGCGTCCTGCGCCCCGAACCCAACATAAATCGGCACCGCGAACAGGGTCACGCGCAGATGCGTGTCCATATCGGCCGTGAAATGCGCCTGCCGGACCGAACACCAGTTGGCATGGTTATGGTAATAGCAGAGCGCTTCGGGCGGGATGAACAGCGACAGCGCGTTCAGAGCCCGGATGGCGATGGGATGCACCGACCAGTCGCTTTCACACAGGTAGTGGAAGCGCGCCAGCATGCCGATATCGTTGCGGCCACCGCCCGAGGCGCAGTTCTCGAAGCAGACGTTCGGACATTCCTTGCGCACGCGGTCATAGGTACGATGGATGACCTCGTGGTGCCGCCAGAATTCGCTTTCCAGAAAACCGTCCCGTTCCGTCTGGCCGCCCTTGCGGACATCCACGTTGTAATCCAGTTTGTAGAAGTCGAGTTGATGCTCCTTCACCAGGCGCAGGACCGTGTCTTCAACAAAGCGGGCGACTTCCGGATTCGCCAGGTCAAGTGTGTCGGCGATCTCCCGGCCGTTATCCGTCTTCAGTACCCAGTCCGGGTGTTTCGCTTTCAATTCGCTTTTTTGCGAGATGGCCTCGATCTCGTTCCAGAGGCCGAACAGCAGGCCTTTCTTATGGCAATGCTCTCGAATGCCTTTGAGACCGCCGGGCAGCCAACTGCCTTCATTCCAGTCGCCGCGCTGTTCCCACCAGCCATCGAATTTGGCGCCATACCAGCCGGCATCCACCATGAAGGCCTCTGCGCCCATCTCGGCAGCGATGTCCACTTCCTTCAGAATCCAATCGCCCGGTTCTTCGACCACCCGGCCAGCGATGGTGTACATTTCCTTGCCCAGCGGACGCGCTGGCACAACACTGGTGCGGACATGCTGATGCCAGGCCGACACGGCGGCATCCATGCTGCCGTGGGTTGGCGCAAGGTGAACTTCGGGACTGGTCACCGTCTCCCCAGGCGAAACCATCCGCAGCGGGGCGGGCGCCATGGGACTGACCGAGGCGTAGAGATGCTTGCCTTCACAAATGTCAAAGTCGATGCAGAAATTCCCCGACCAGGCCAGCGCCAGGAAAAAGCGCTGACCCGTCACCAGGTTCTCGACGATGGCATAGGGCGAACCATACGCCCGGCCGGTGAAGAACCGTCGCACACTGAAGGAATCATCGATGATGTCATGCCAGGTGAAATCGCCTTCTTCACCCCACCGGTCGCCAGCCAGAAACCCCACGCGATATTGCGGTTTCCCCTTGGGAAACGAGGGATTGATCGACATCTTCAGGCTGTCGATGGGACGATCGGCGTTGCTCCACAGACGCCCTGACCACGAGGCGACCCGGCTGAGGGCTGCCGGCGCTGTACCCGTATTGGTGATCTCAAGATAGCGCACCAGCACCGGCGACCCATCCACCCGGGTGACGATTTTCAGATTCACCGGCCGAACCGCATGGCGAAGTTCAACCACCGCCTCCTCGGTGCCCGCCCGCAGACCAGGACGGCGACTGGAACCGACATGCTCCCAACGGTTATGCAGGAGCTGTCCATCCATTTCCAATTGGAATCCTTCCAACGGGTAGCGCGACGGATTGAGCCCCGGCAGTTTGACAATCAGATTCTCGCGCTGGACCTGGCCTGCGGCGGACCAGTACAAATCCACCCAGCGACCATTTTCGAAAACTTCTTCATAGACGGTAGATCCGGATACGTACCTGGCCGCCGGTCGCCCGCCGGATTGGTAGAACGAAAGCTCGGTGTTGCGGGGAGCGACAGGGTCTGCGGGGAGTGTCATGATTATGACCTTAGATTGAATGTGGAAAATGGTTTCAGCGCAGGGCGATCAACTCCTTATCGGTGCGCAGGAAGAGCGTCGAACCCCAGGCCAAGGGTGAGGCGCCCATGCGAGGTCCACTGGGGCGCCTGCCTTCGTGAGTAAGCACAGCCTCAACCGATTGCACCTGAAAACTGGTTCCGCCAAGCTTCAGGAGGGTCAGTTTGCCCCAGGCCTCGGGGATGACCACGGTCTGGCCGACTAGAATCGGGTTTGGCCAAAACGTGTGCGGTTGGCCATCAATCGCCACGCCAGGCACGGGATCAAGCAACTTGCCGTCTTTCAACCGGTGGACAAACAGGGCATTACCGGGAACAGGAGTGATCAGCAGTTCACCGACAACCAGGGGACTGATACGGCTGAACCCACGCTTGACCGGTTTTTCCGGAGTGCTGTTGGGCAGGAGCGCCGCGCCTCTCCAGGCTTCGGTCAAGGTCACTTTGCCATCAGCCAGGGCGAGGTCATAGGCGGCGACCTGCTGATCTCCGGCACCATGATCGTTTCCGAAAGTGATGATGACGCGGTCACCGGCCAGCACCGGCGATGCATCGGTGATCTGATGCCAGTCCGCCGCCGGCAGTTCGCTGCGCCAGGCCACGCCCTTACCGTTTTTCAGATCAAGGGTCGGCAGGGTGGCGTCGGCAAAAATTCCGCTGCCATCCCCGCGAAACCCCACCGTGACCGTGGAACGGGATGGCGTTTCCGCCGTGGTTAGGGGGGGCGCGCCGTAACCCATGTCAGGATGATCGCTGAGCCAGGCCAGTTTGGCCTGGCTCAGGTCATCGAGGAGGGGCACTTTGGACTGGTCGGCATAGGTGCCGTTGGGGCCGTTGTATGCCGGCCAGTCGTGCGTGATCCTGGGCAGATCCTCGGCCCAAACGATGGTCGCCAGACTCAAGGCCGCTGCCACTCCCAAGCCTATTCGATACGCTTGCGTCTTCATGTCAGCTCCTTGTCACGAACCGTGCAATTTTCGTTCAGGTTCCCAACCGTGGCAGTTTGGACGGCCCGGCCATCTTTCCGAAAACAATCTTCTTGCCGTCGTAACTGATCTCCTGTTTGCCAACCACGACTTTGTCGCCC
>CAYHEL010000064.1:0-9796 GCA_964355415.1 uncultured Verrucomicrobiota bacterium
GCCGACGCCGACGCCGCCGTGGTGAGGATGCAAAACCTGGCGGAGTCCGCCGTGCTGACCAGTCAGGTACAGGCCTTCAGTAACGGCCTCAATTACGCCCGCAATACCTTCTTCAAAAAAGTCGGTCCCCGTATCGAATCCATCCTGAGCACCGATCAGGGCGACGGGTTGGGGGCGCTCTTTCTACCCTATCTTCCACAACCTTCGAAGGAGGTGAAACCGTGAAGTCCCTACCATCCAACATCGCTGTCGCCCTTGCGTTCATCCTCTTCAGCTGGCTCGCCTGGCAGTGGGGATTCTGCCGGTTCTATGTCGGCCCCGATGAGATGGCCGTCATTACCGCCAAAAGCGGCGAGCCGCTTCCGTCGGGGCAAATCCTGGCCACTGAAAAACAAATGGGCATCCGGGAGAAAGTGTATGCCGAGGGTCGGCATTTCCTGAACCCCTACTATTATGACTGGCAGATTCTGCCCGTCATCGTCATTCCGCCCGGCAAGATGGGCGTGGTGACCTCGAAGGTCGGTTCCGAACTTCCCCAGGGTGAGTTTCTGGCGAACGAGGGTCAAAAGGGAATCTCCCGTCGGGTTCTGGGCCCGGGAAAATACAGGCTCAATCCCTATGGATACGAGATCAGGACTGTAGATGCCGTGGTCATCCCGATTGGTTATGTGGGGGTCATCACGTCCCTATCCGGGAAACAGGCGCCGGAAGGCCTTTTCGCCAAACCCGGCGACAAGGGAATCCGGGAAGACATCCTCCAACCCGGTCTCTATTACGTCAATCCCGCCGAATTTCAGATCAACATCGTCGAAATCGGAGTCAACCAGGTCTCCCTGCTCGGGCGCGACGGCGGGGCCGTGATTACCAAGGGACAAATCACCACCCAGAATGCCGCGATGGAAGTGTTGCAGGACAATATGCTGAAACAACAGCAAACCAAACGACGCGAGTATTGGGATCAGGCTGAAGCGGATGTCCAACAACGATCCCCCAATGCCCCCGTTGCGGCAGCCAAGAAACCCATCGCGGCGCCCCGTCAGGGGGACAGCGTTCATGTTCTGAATGAGTTCGTCTCATTCCCCTCCCGTGATGGCTTTCTGATCAGCCTCGACATGACCCTGGAATTTGAACTGCTTCCCGAACACATTGCCTGGTTGTATCGCAGTTATGGCGACCTGCCGGCCGTGGTCGATAAAATCATTATGCCGCAAATCCTCTCCGTCAGTCGCAACAAGGGTTCGGAGTACCGGGCCAAAGACTTCATCGTCGGTGAAGGTCGCGAAAAATTTCAGAAAGACATGGCCGATGCCCTGCAGCGAACCATGGCGGAGAAAAAAATAATCACCCATAATGCCCTCATCAGGCATGTGGATGTGCCGATGCAGATCCTCGACCCCATCCAGAAGGCAAGCGTAGCCATCGAGCAGGATCTGACCAACAAGGAACGGCAGAACACGGCCAAGAAACAGGCTGACCTCAACACCAGTCAGTCCTTAATTGAACAACGCCGCGCCCAGGTGGCCCAGGAAACCCAGAAGCTAAAGGCCGAGATCAAGGCCGATCAGGAAAAACAGGTTGCCGAGATCCAGGCCGGCACCGTGAAAAAAATCGCCTTGATCGACAGGGATACCGCCGAAGTCCGGGCCAACAAAACACGCACCCTCGGTCAGGCGTCAGAGGATGCGATGAAAGTCGTGGAAAATGAAAGAGCACGGGGCGCGCAATTGAAAACACAGGCCTTTGGCGATCCCGTGGCCTTCAATCTCTGGGAATTTGCCGGCTCGTTGCGCCCTGATCTCCGCATCAACATTCTGCACTCGGGCCCCGGAACCCTATGGACCGATCTGCAGAAAGCCACCTTGGGTGAACTGGGTGGCGCGGCCATTCTGAACCGTCAGAAATAACACGGCTGCGCCCGGTGATGGATTCGACTCAACATCGCTATCGCACGTATCTGCTGGCGGCGGCCTTGTGCCTGACCGCTGCAGTTGCCGTTTTCCCGTTTGACTTTGACCTCTACCAGATGCTTCGGACTTTCTCCCACCGCGTTGGAAAAGTCCATCGGGTGCAGGAGATTCTGGACTTCTTCCGTCCCTTCGGAAAAGGCGATGTCATTCTCCTGATCATCGCCGGACTCGGAATCGCCGGAGCCCGACGCAAAGCCATGCATATCCTGCTCGCCCTGCTGGTGCTGACGGTCTTGATCTGGCCCGTGAAAGTCGCGGTAGGGAGGGAACGCCCGGGGTTTGTGAACAAACACTCCTTCCCCAGCGGCGATGCCGCCACAGCGGCGGCTTTTTGCGTTCCCCTGCTGACAGCGTCCCCCTGGACAGTTCCCCTGGCCGTCGCGATCACCGGCGGCGTTGCCTCGGGTCGTGTTTACGACGGACGGCACTTCCCGAGTGACGTCCTCGTCGGCGTCGCCTTTGGGCTCGTGGCCAGCGCCATCGCACTGGCCATTCTGAGACGATGGCCCTTGAAGCCGCCCCGCCGGTGGTTCACTATTGCGGGGTTGCTCATCGTCATTTTTTCCATCCTCAACCTGTCCTGGGCGCGGGCCACACCCTTTGTCCTCGAGTTCCTCGCAGTGTGGGGCCCGCTTGGACTATTCCTGCTCATTGCGCGACTGCTGCCGGCATGGCTTCGGAAACAGGCCTCTTCACGTTCGTCCCGGAATCAGGCGGCCAGTCCCAGAGGGGCGTTGCTCGTCATGCTTCTGTTTGCCGTCTATCTCACTCTCACCACTGCCTCATCCCTATGGGATCGGGATGAACCGCGATTCTCGCGTGCCACGGTGGAAATGATCGAGTCCGGGAACGCCCTCTTTCCCACTTTCAACGGCCAACTCCGGCCTGACAAACCCATCCTGATCTACTGGCTGATGTCAGTCCCGGTTCGCCTCCTGGGACCCTCTGAATTATCCTGCCGCATGGTGGCGCCGTTCGCCACCCTGGTCGCCGCGCTTCTCACGTTCTGGATGACCCGGCGCCTCGCGGGAAGAAAGACCGCCATGGTTGCCGCCCTAATCCTGATGTTATCCCCGTTGATGGTCGTCAGCGGGACAGCGGCCACCACGGACGCCCTGCTCCTGGCCTGCATCACGGGGGCCATCAGTTCGTTTCTTCTGTCCTGGCTCAACGGGTTTCGCGTCTGGCATATCGCATTGATGATCCTGGCTCTCGCCGGCGCGATGCTGACGAAGGGGCCGGTCGGGCTGGCCGTCCCGGCGTTGGTCATGGTTGCCATCCTTGTGTTTATCAGGGGCGGAGCCATTCGCCCGCTTCCCTACCTGGGCTGGATGTTGTTCGCACTCGTCTCGGCAACGGTGTTGTTTCTGGCCTGGGGGGTGCCGGCCAATGCGGCCACGAACGGAGAATTTCTGCGCCTGGGAATCGGGAAGCATGTGGTTAACCGCTCCCTGAATGCCATGGAAAGCCACGGTGGAAAATCGTTAGCCTTCTATTTATACTACCTCCCCGTGCTGATTCTCGCCTTCTTTCCCTGGATCCTTTACCTCCCCCGCCTCTTCACGTCGGCGAAGGAGAAATTTCCCCGCACACTCCCGCTCTCCCCGCACCGTCGTCTCCTGCTCTGCTGGATCATTCCGGTTCTCATCCTGATGAGCGCCGTGGCCACCAAATTACCCCACTACATATTACCCGCCTGGCCGGCGCTGGCGGCGGCAACGGCAATTGCCATTCAGCGGGCCTGCCGGGATCGTATCACAGGAAACCAAACCCTTTCGGCCCGGATTGGCCTGACTCTTTTTCTTATGGTCGGAACCACGCTGGGACTCGGCTTTGTGGTTGCCCCCTGGTGCCTGCCTGTCTTTGGCGTTCGCGTTCCCGCGACGGGAACCGGATTCCTCTTCCTGGCCATGGTCGCCTTGTCGTGGCATCACTATCGCCGGGCCCGGCATGAGTGGGTGGTCGGAATCCTGATGACCGGGATGACGATCATTCTCCTCTCCGCCGGTCTCTTTTTGCTACCCGCCCTGGAACGATACAAACTGTCGCCCATGGTCGCCGCGCTGATTGAGGATCAAGCCCCGAAAGACACCCCTGTCACGACCTGCGGATATGGCGAACCCAGTCTGAATTTTTACCTCGGACGCAGACTCACCCCGATCGAGGAACCCGATCTGCCGGCCTGGGCGACGGCGCCAGGCAAGGGACTTCTCGTGGTGACTCAAGCCAAACTGGACCGGCACAAAGGGACTTTCGACAGGCCCCGAATTCAAACACTGGATATCATACCGGGCTTCAACTATTCTCAGGGGTGTTGGGTAAGAATCCATATTCTGGCCAGAAGCGAATAACCATGAGCGATACCCTGGACGAACGGAAAGGCGATGAGCCGGAACCGGTTCCTGTCGAGCTGGAACTGGAAGTGGCCGAGTCTGCCGGCAAGTCGGAGAAGAAGTTTCTGATCATGGCGCTCGTGGTCATTGCCATCATCGCTCTGGTTCATTTCACGCCGCTCCAAGAACTCACCAACGACCAAACCTGGAAACAGACTATTCAACATCTGGGAGTGTGGGCCTCGTCCCTCTTCTTCATAGTCAGCACGGGCCTGATCGCCATTGGCATTCCCCGCATGTTCCTCTGCGGCCTGGCCGGGGTGCTTTTCGGGTTCAAGACCGGGTTCATTGTCGGACAGTTGTCCGCCCTGTTCGGATCCTACGGCACCTTCGTGTTTGCCCGCTGGGGTGGACGGGAATGGGTGGCGAGGCGGATTGAGAACAGTCAGAGACTCCGGACTCTGTTAAAGAAACCCTCGACCTTTACGATCTTTCTGGTTCGTCAACTTCCCATTGCCGGGATCGTTCCCAACCTGATTCTTGGACTGACCCCGGTGAAGCACCGGTATTTCCTGTTGGGTTCCTTTCTCGGGTATCTCCCCAGTTCGGCTCTGGTGGCGGCGATTGGCAGTGGACTGGGCAAGGGGTTCAGCCGGGCAACATTGGCTCACTCCATCAGTCAAATCACCCTGGCCATGCTGGCACTGGGACTCATTTCGTGGGTGGTGTGGCGTCTGAAGAAAAAATTGACGAAGCCGTGAGGGATCCTCACTTCAATCGCCACGTCAACCAGCCTCCGATGCCGAGGAACGTCAGGTTCGGGAGCCAGCCGGCCAGCCAGGGCCATATGACATCTCTTGACCCGAGAATCTTTCCCGCCATGACGAGGAAATAGAAGGCGAATAAAGCCGCGACCCCGAAGCCCACACTCCGCATGGCAGATTGCCTCGCCCCACCCGCCGTGGCGGGCAGGCCGAGAAAGATCAGAACCAGACACGCCCACGGCATGGCCAGGCGCGAATGGATGTCCACCCGTCGGCGCGATAACCACGTTCCCGAAACGGCGGGACGCTTTTCAATGGATCGGATCATATCCAGAGTGGACAGGTAGTCAGTATCTTTGAGTTCGTTGACGAAATCATCGGGCCGTTCATCATAATCGGGCATCTCGACAGGATTGTCAGACGCGACCGTTTGGGGGCCGATGGGGTCGCTATTTACGTCAAAATCCCGCCTCTGTAACCCGTAGAACCACCAGGTTCCGTCCATCCACTCGGCGCGTTCCGCCGTGATCTCCATGGCCAGCGAGCGATTCGCCCGCTCATGCGATACTTTCACCCCGACCAACCGGGAGGGGGTGCGTTGATCCAGTTCCTTGATCAGCCACTGCCGATGGGAGGTTCCGGAATGATACAGGTAATCCCTCACCAGGAAGGACGAGTCGCTCGAATGTTTCAGCGTCTGCCTGGTATAATCCGAAATCCACCTTGTGGCCGCGGGCCCGATCGTCTCCTGGACAACGGCTCCGAAGAGACTGGCGCAAAACCCCACGCCGATCAAAGGAACCATGAGCCGGCGCAGACTGACCCCGCTCGCGCACATGGCCGTCAATTCGTTGTGACGGGCAAACAGGGTCAGGGTGTATAGCGTGGCCAGCAGGAGGGCTATGGGCAACGCCATCACAATAAACGGAACAAACCCGTTCACCTTGAACAGGTAACAGGCATAGTACCGGAAGACATCAGGTAGCGCGGCCCTGGCCTGCACGAAATCTCCAAACCGGTCAAACAAATCCAACACGATATAGAGCATGCAGAAGGCTGCCAGACAATACCCGAACGGAATCAGATACTGCTTCAACATGTATTGATCGATGATCTTCATCCTCTATCCCGCCAGCGCCTTACGCACCAGTCCCTCCACATCCGCGCCATTCATGGAAGGCTGGGCGGACGCCCTGAGGATCAACTCCTGTGCTTCGGCCCGCTTGTAGCCGAGGGAGATCAGGGCCAGCACGGCATCCCGCAAGCGGACATCGGACTCCATTCCCGCGGCTCCAGCGGAGGCGGCTTCCAGTATTTCCCCGGAGGTGAACTTGTCGCGCAATTCCACAACCATTCGTTCGGCGGTTTTCTTGCCGATCCCGGAGATGGAACTCAGCCGTTTGATATCGGCATCCTTAATCGCCACCTTGACCTCTCTCACGCTCATTCCGCTCAGCACCGAAAGCGCGGTCTTGGGTCCGATCCCTGACACGGACAGGAGCAATGCGAAAACCCGGCGCTCATCCTCGGTCATGAACCCAAACAGCACATGCGCATCCTCGCGAATGTGGTCATGAATCAGGACGCGCACCCTTTGCCCCGCCACCGGCAGATGATCGTAACTGTTGAGGGAAATGACCACCTCATACCCCACGCCGCCGACATTCAACACCACGTGGGTGGGTTGCTTGTCTTCAATGACACCCTCAAGGAATGTAATCATGTGTGTGATTTCAAATATGATCGTTCATATCTCAGATGGGTTTCGGATTCAACTCCGGCACCGGCGAACGGCTGTTTAAGTGGCACAGGGCAATGGCCAGCGCATCACCCGCATCCTCCTGGGGCTCTTCCCTCATGCCGAGCAGAACCATGATCATCCTGCGCACCTGCTGCTTGTCGGCGGCCCCGGCGCCGGTAATCGACTGTTTGACCCGGCGTGGTTCATATTGATAGACGGGAAGGCCGGATGTGGCACAGGCGGCAATCACAACCCCGCGCGCCTCGCCCAGCACCATCGACGTATGGGCGTTCTTGGCGAAGAAAATGTCCTCAATGGACGCCAGATCCGGTTGGGTTCGTTGAATCATTTCACGAACCCCGCCATCGATCCGCCTCAGACACTCGGACAAACACAACCGGTTGGAATTGTGAATCCGGCCGTATTCAACAGCGGTGGTCTTTCCCGCCAGGGACTCAACCACCCCCACACCGGTTGAGCGCAACGAAGTGTCTATCCCCAGCACGCGCATAATCGCACGCCTTACTCTTTTTCGAGAGCCTCGAGGACCGAATCATCCAGATCCATGTTCGTATAGACATTCTGGACGTCATCATTGTCCTCAAGCGCCTCAACGAATTTCATGACCGCCTTGGCAACCGACTTGTCGGACACCGGCACATAGGTCTCGGGAACGAGGCGGATTTCGGAGTCATCGGTCTTGATGCCGGCCTTTTCCAAGGCTTCCATCACCGCATTGAAGGCGTTGGGATCCGTCAGGATCTCAAACTGTTCGCCATCCCGGCTCATGTCTTCGGCGCCGGCATTAAGGACAATGTCCATCAACTTGTCTTCTTCAACGGATTGGGCGTCGACAAAAATCTGGCCACGCCGCTTGAACCCGCGGGAAACGGCGCCCTGGGAGGCGAAACCCGAGGCCATCTTGGAGAACAGGTGCCGGATCTCAGCCGCCGCGCGGTTCTTATTGTCGGTCAGGACCTTGACCACAACCCCGACGCCGCCGTCTGAAAATCCCTCATAGGTGATTTCTTCCATGATATCGGCCGCCAGTTCGCCCGTGCCTTTTTTGATGGCGCGGTCGATATTGTCGTTGGGCATACTGACGGCTTTGCAGCGCACGATCAGGTTTCGCAGCGCCGTGTTGGTGTCCGGATTGCCACCGCCGGCCTTGGCCACGACCATCAATTCCTTCGCCATCTTGCTGAAAATCTTGCCGCGCTTGGCGTCAGCCGCGCCCTTCTTGTGCTGAATTGTCTTCCACTTACTATGACCGCTCATCGTGTTTCCTTTCTTTCTCGATACTTCACCAACCCGGTCAAGCCGGGCTCATTTTGAAACCAACCAGATTATCGGGCGTGGGAGGCTCATACTCCTGCACCCATCCCGCTACAAATCCCAACCGCTCCACGGCCTCAACCACGAACCCGTACTCCTCTTCCGTCGGACGCCGGTTCCATGGCGCTGCATTCACGGCCTTGTAGGCGGGCGTGTACTGCGCCATAACGCTCACGGGGATCTGTGTCCCCACCGCTCCGGCCAACCACTCCAAATTGGCCACAGCCTCTGCGGCCCGCCCTGGTAATACCAAAAGTCGGCAAAGAGTACCACGTTTGGCAATCCCGTCATCATCCAACTCAAGCGGTCCGGTTTGCCGCCACATCTCCCGCAACGCCAGCCGGGCCTGTTCGACATAACCGGCGCTATCCGACCCCTCTTTCGCCGACTCCGGGAGGGCGTACCGCAAATCAGTCAGGTACACAGTCACCCAACCTGTCAGGTTGCGCAACGTCTCGACCCGTTCAAACCCGCTCGTGTTATAAACAACCGGGCGCCTCATGCCCTTCGCGACCACCTGACTCCACGCCTCGTAAATCCAGGGCAACCATGGTGTCGGACTCACCAGATTCCAATTATGGCACCCCTCGCGAAACAACTCCTCGAAAATCGCGACCAACCCGTCCTGACCGACCGTGTGCCCCTGCCCCTCCTGGCTCCAGGGATAATTCTGGCAGAACAGACACCGTAACGTACACCGACTGAAGAATATCGTTCCAGACCCCTTTGTCCCCGAGATCGGCGGCTCCTCGCCGTGATGCAAGCCATACCGATAGACTTCCACATCCGCCCCCGCCTTGCAGTATCCCTGCCTGCCATCCAACCGGTCAACACCGCAGGTTCTGGGACACAACTCACAACGGCGAAACGATGGTTCGAAGGGGTTCACAGGGCAGACCTAATCCTGCTCCTCCTCCTTCGTCTTGGCCGCCGCGAGAATAATCTTCTGCGCCACGGCGGAGGGCACCACATCATACCGGGCAAACGACATTTCAAACGAACCGCGACCGCCGGTCATGCTGCGTAATTCGGCACAGTAGGTGAACAACTCGGCCTGCGGGATGTCCGCGACAATCACCTGCATGCCGTCCGCCGACTCCATCCCTACGATCCGGCCGCGCCGGTGGCTCATATCCCCGTTCACATCCCCCATGAACTGCTCGGGAATGGTGATCTTGACAGACATGATGGGTTCGAGCAGAACGGGCTTGGCCTTGGTCATGGCTTCCCGGAACGCGCGGCTGCCGGCGATCTTGAACGCCACTTCCGAGGAATCCACATCATGGTAGGAGCCGTCATATACGGTGGACTTGATCTTCACGACAGGATACCCGGCCAGGGCCCCGCGCACCATGCCCTCGGCCACGCCCTTCTGGACCGCCGGCACGAAGTTATGTGGAATCACGCCGCCCACGATGGCATCCTCGAACCACTCCTCATCCCCATCGGCCAGCGGGGCCACCTTCAGGTAGACATCGCCATATTGCCCTCGCCCGCCGGACTGCTTCTTGTGCTTGTAGTGGCCTTCGCCGCGACTGGTTACCGTCTCCTTGTAGGGTATCTTGGGCGTGCTCAGGATCACGTCAACGTTGTTCCGCTTCTTCATGCGTTCAACGGCAACCGCCAGGTGCGTATCGCCCATGCCGGCCAGAATGG
>CAYHEL010000065.1:0-9767 GCA_964355415.1 uncultured Verrucomicrobiota bacterium
ACTGGCGTCTCCCGGAAACTCAAGCCATGTACTGGGGCTTCAAGGGGCGTCCCTATCAGAAGCCTGATGCGCGCTGGTGCGACCGGCTCGTCTGGATGGGATTGACCGCAAGTATGAAGGATGGGCATCTGGTGTTCCTGCCCGAGCGGAAAATCTATCAACAGGGGCCTCGTCTCGATCTCGCCATCAAGGGAGTCCGCCGTTTGTCTGAGGAAAAACAGTATGCGGATTCCCTGACCGGACTCGTGGCAAACCGTTTCTTACGGGAGTCCACGGTTTATCTCTATGCCTTCGGGCGGAAGGCGGATGCGGAGGTTGCTCTGAAGGAGTTGAGGCGTTCTTCGGGGGGAACTGATGGAAGAGCGTCGCTGGATGATTTTGTCAAGCAGGAGGTCGGCCAGACGGAGGCATTGAGTTCCATTTCCAAACGTGATCGCGTGGTCGGATTCCTGGCCCGTGCGGATATCTGGCGGCGACTCAAGGTTCCGGAGTATGGCGAGGGATTTGAGCAGTTGGCGCGTTTGTATTGGGACGCCCTCGTGAAGACAGACCACCAGACTCCCGATTCCGATTGGGAGACCATCACCCGTCTGGCTCACGAACGATCCGTGCGCGACATGCCCTGAGTTGCGGCCTAGAATCCGACCACGAACCCCTTCAGGTATTCCGACTCCGCGAAACCGGGCTTGAGGGGGTGATCAGGGGGTTGTCCAAGGTGATCCAGAAACTGAACCGGACGATGGGCATCCCGGGCGGCGCCCTCGATCACCTTGCCGAATAGTTCGCGATCCACGATCCCACTGCAGGAAAAGGAGAAGAGAATTCCTCCTGGATTCATCAGTTGGCAGGCCAGCAGATTGATGTCTTTGTAGGCCCTCAAACCCGGTTGCAGTTTGGCCTTCCGGCTCACCAGTTTCGGCGGATCAAGAATGATGACATCAAACCGTTCCTTGGCGTCCCGGAGTTGGCGGAGCGTGTCGAAAGCATCGCCAAGCCGGTAGTCGCGTCGGGCGGGATCACAGTCCGGGTTCAGCGCCCATTGCTTTTCGGCGAGCCCCTTTGCCGATGCTGAGGAGTCGAGGGAAAGGACGCTATCGGCCCCCGCTTTCAGGGCGCAGATTCCGAAGGCATCGGTGTAGGCAAACACATTCAGTACGCGGGGTTTGCCAAGTTGCGTGATCCAGCGGGTCAGGCATTGGCGGTTGGAACGCTGATCCAGATAGAAACCGGTCTTATGTCCTTCCTCCACGTCGGCCAGAAAACGAAGGTCGTTCTCGATGAAGTGAACAGGGCCGGTGAGTGGAATTCCGGCCAGCAACCCCTTCCGGGGTTCGAGTTCCTCGTGACGGCGCACGTCAACATCAGAACGTTCCCAGATGGTTTTCGGATGGAGACTATCCTTGAGACAGTCCACCAGACAATCACGCCGTGATTCCCAGGGTGCGGTCAGAAGTTGCACGACCAGAGTATCGGCATACCGGTCAACGATCAGGCCCGGCAGGCCGTCACACTCCGAGGAGACGATACGCGCGGCGGTGGTGAGGCCCCAGGGGAGCCAGCGTTGACGGCGTTCAATGGCGAGCTGCAGACGACGGCGGATACCGGGCGCGTCCAAACTCGCTCCGGCCTCAGTCGTGAAAACACGGGCGCGGATTTCAGAGGAAGGGTGAACCGTGGCGCGCCCGAGAAACGTGCCGTTGGCGGCCATGATGTCGGCCTCGTCCAGGTTGCGGTTCCCCTCGGCCCGTGAGATGGCCCCGGACATGATCCACGGATGGCCGCGGAGGATCGGAATTTCACGTCCTGATTTAAGGTGAAGTTTGAAACTCATACGGGGCGCGCGGGGATTTGCTATTTCTGGCGGGGTTTGTGGACTTCAGTCGCGAAGTTCACGTTGTCATGAGTCCATGTCGTGTCATCCACGCTGATCTTACCTTGACCCTGACCGGTGAACCGGTTCCGCGCGATTTCGATATTCCGGCCGCTTGTGGCCGACACCGAGATGTGCCCCTGCGTTAATTCATTATCCAGGATCTTAAGATTATTCACAGGACGGTCGCCGCTCAGGACATGAATAGCCGCGCCGCCTGCGGACACCTTGTTGCTTTGAATGAGCAGACCGTCGATATCCATCACCCAGAGGCAAAGGTAACGGTTGCCTGTATTGCCGATCATTTTGGAACCGCGCACCGCCGAGTTGTCGTGGTTTTCGTGCATGATGCCTTCGCCGTCGTTGATCTTGTTGTGGCCGTCGCACGCGGTGTTGCTGTGAACCTCGTAGTCATTGCCTTCCACGTGCCATCGGTATCCGCGCATCGTCATGGCGCGGTTATCATTGGTGGCGGAGCCGTCAGAGGCCACGAGGCCGGTTGTGGTGGGGCGCCGGAGACCGGTGGGATAACGGATGGTATTGAAGGAACAGAGCACGCCGTCGCCGGCGAAGGCGATGGCGCAACGGCCCGAGCAGTATATGTAATTATCGCGCAGGATGATCCCCTTGCGGAATCCCTGGGGATAGGTCTCCGGTGTTCCATTGGGGAGGTCGTGCCCGATGGAACCGACTTTCCCGAAATTGGCGTAGATGCCGGGTCGGTTATCGTAGTCGAATTCGACGCCGTCTTCGAGCGTCTCCACTCTGAATGGCTTCTTGCTCTTGAAGGTAAAGTCCTGCCCCTTTCCATTGAGCACCCTGACCAGGGTGTAGGGTTTCACGAGGAAGTTACCGTCTCCACTCTTGGGGAGGCGGTTGTTGGCGACAAACATGTTTTCGCCGCTGAAGAGGTGAATGGCGGCACGGTGGCGGGCTGTGAAGCGCTGGTGCGCCTGCTGACTGTATTCCTTGTTGGGGATGGTTGGATCCGCCGCCGCAGTGTTGGATAGGAGGCAGCCGAACACAAACCGGTTGCTGCCAACAAGGTGATCCGGGCCCTCTTCAAAATACACATGCCCGCGGTTGATCGTGATGTTGGCGATTCCGCAATGGCCCGCCTTGGCCGGTTCAGCGAGACGAATGCATTTGAAGGCGGTACGGATGGGCGTTCCCTCGCCTTCCATCGAGGGGCGATAGGAGGGGAACTCGAACCGGGTTCGGGGCGCGTACTGGTCGCTCTTGGCATTCCGTTCGACGGGAGTTTCCCCGCGGAGGATGACCCCCGTTTCCAAACGGATGTCGTCCGAGAAGGTGTAGGTTCCGGCGGGAAAATAGATGACGCCGCCGCCTCGCTTGACAATCTCGGTCTGCGCCGCACGCACGCGTTCATCATCGTTGGTCCCCTGAGCGTCCGTGATGTTGACGGTGCGGTTCCACGGCAGGGCTGTGACCCAAGCGGGAATCGCGTCCTTCTGCGCGGCATAATACGCCGCCACAGGATCATCGTGGGGGGGCGTTTCCGTGCCGGGGCGCGCCGGCGCCACACGGGCGACAAGGCAAGAGAGGAACACACAAACGACCATGGCGATTCTATTCATGACAGGTATCCTTTTCAAAAGTTTTGACCTCGTTTTGAAAAACATTAGCATGGAAACAGTGAGCCAATACAGAACTAATATTGTGAATCGAGGGCGTCGAACGCAGGAATATGACGAGCAGGATGGGTCAGAGGCCACTGAGGGAGAGGGTCTGCGACAGGGCCGGGGAGGATGAGAGGAATGGGTTCGCGCGATCAAGGGCGGCGGGCCACGTTGTCGCACTCTGGACGGCACTGAAGAGGGTGTGTCCGAAAACGAAATTCCGGGCAAAATAGGGGGTGAACCCTTTCAATTTGGTCAGCGCCTGCTGGGGGGTGAAATCATCGGCAAGATAACCGCAGTATCGGTTCCAGACCTCGGAAACGGTAATCTTCAAGTCCGGGTTATGCCATTGGGCAAAGCACCAGGGACGCGCCGCCGCCATTCGTCCGATCATCAACCCCGCGGAGGTTCTGAATAGAGACTCGCGATCCCGTACATAGTCGGCGCCCGTGATATCGCCATTGGCGATGATCGGCAGGCGGGTCTCTGCCGCAAGTTCAGCATGAATAGTATGACGGGCCGTAAAACGGTTCAGCGATTCTTCGGCAAAGCGGGGATGCATGGTCAGGGCATCGATGCCCTCGTCCTCGAACAATCGCAGTCTGTCCCTCAGAACGGCGTGCCAATCAGGTGTTGGGCGGCCCAGCCGGATTTTGACAAGCAGGGGCCCATTGAACCGTTGCCGGATGACCCGGATGATCGCGCGAAGCCGATCCGGGTCGTCAAACAGGTTCGAGCCGCCACCCTGAACCTGTACCGTGGCGGCCGGGCACGCCAGATTGATATCAATCCCGTCGCCTGCAAGCGGCGCCAGATGATCGACACACCGGGCCAGGTTCACGGTATCCACAACCAGTAATTGATAAATGATTTTGCCGTCGCTCGGGCGACGCTTCAGCCAGGGTGAACTGTCAAGAGACTCATGGATTACCATCTTGGCTGCCAGCATTTCGGTAAAGAGCGCGCCATAACCGCCATAATCCGAAAGCAGACGGCGGAAGGCGCTATGAGTGATCCCCGCCATGGGGGCGCAAAAAAGCGGTATCTCAAAACGCACCCCATGCAGGGTCAGTGGCGCCGGACAAAACACAGGGTTCATGGGCGGGCATGCTTTCACATTGGTTCCCTGACCTCAATCCTTTTGTCCCCGGGTCTGTCTATATTGTCTAATCTCGACAGCCGCCCCGCGTTGGAGTAATTTGTCACCCTTTTACCGCGCCAAAATGGCGTTGCGGGAGCGGGTGACCAATGACTATTCAGGATGTAATTGCGCTGAAGGAGCAGGGGATTAACGAGGCCAGACAGGCTGGGACCCTGAGTGACATTGAGGCGGTCAGGATCAGATACCTTGGACGGAAAGGGGTGCTTCAGGATGTCATGGACAACCTGAAGTCGGTTCCGCCTGAAGGGCGCCGTGATTTCGGGCGTTGCGCGAATGAATTGAAACAGGACTTAACGCGGGTGCTCGATGAGTGTAAGTCCGTTTTGTCCGCTGCCTCCAAGGTCGCTGAGCACAAACAGTTCGATGTCACCATGCCCGGCGCCTGGCGCCAATCTGGCGCCCGGCACCCGGTGACACAGGTCATCGAGGAAGCCATCAGGATTTTTAATATACTGGGTTTTACGGTGGCCGATGGCCCCGATATTGAAACGGAATACCACAACTTCGACGCGCTCAATACGCCGGCGGATCATCCTTCTCGTGACACACAGGACACCTTCTGGCTTGATAAGAAGACGTTGCTGCGCACACAAACCTCGCCGGTTCAGATTCGGGTCATGGAGAGTTGCAGGCCGCCGATCCGCATCATTGCTCCCGGCCGCTGTTACCGGCGTGATACAACCGACGCCACTCACAGCGCCAACTTCCACCAAATCGAGGGGTTATACGTCGATCACAAGGTGTCCATGGCTGACCTCAAGGGTGATATCACGTTTTTTGCCCACCAGATGATGGGCCCCAACGTCAAGGTCAGGTTCCGTCCCCATTTCTTTCCCTTCACCGAGCCGAGTGTGGAATATGATTTTTCCTGCCATGTCTGCGGCGGATCCGGTTGCCGGGTTTGCAAGAACAGTGGTTGGATCGAGATTTCCGGCGCCGGTATGGTGAATCCGAAGGTCTTTGACATCGTCCGGTACGATCCCGAGGTGTTCACCGGATATGCCTTCGGCATGGGGCTTGAGCGCATTGCGATGATCAAGTTCGGTATCGAGGATATTCGGCTGTTGTATGATAACGATGTAAGATTCCTGTCCCAGTTTTCCTGAGAGGTTGATCATGAAAGTTCCACTGAGTTGGCTGAAAGACTATGTTGATGTTGATCTGACCCCCAAGGAGTTGGCCTCGTTGCTCACGTTCTCTGGGACGGAAGTGGAGGGAATCAAGTCCATCGGCGGTGAGTTCACGGGGATCGTGGTAGGCGAGGTCATCTCATTCGAGAGACACCCCAATGCCGACCGACTGACGGTGTGCCAGGTGAACAGCGGGACGGAAACGCTGACCGTGGTATGCGGGGCGCCCAATGTGGCCGCCGGGATCAAGGTGCCGTTGGCCACCCTCGGAACCCTGCTTCCGAACGGGCTAAAAATCAAGAAGGCCAAGGTGCGCGGCATCGACTCATTCGGCATGCTCTGCGCCGCCGATGAACTGGGCCTTTCCGAGGATCATGGTGGACTGATGATCCTTCCGGCCGGAACCCTCGTGGGAACCCCGTTTTCTGAAATTGCAGGGCCGCCGGAAACCGTATTGGAACTCGAGGTCACCCCGAACCGTCCGGATTGCCTGAGCCTGATCGGCATCGCCCGAGAAGTCGCCGCCCTGCTGGGTAAACCCCTGAAGGTGCCGTCGCCCGTGGTCAAGGAGGAATCGCGTCCTGTCGAGAGTCTGGTGGGCGTTACGATAGATGATGCGACGGGATGTCCCCGTTATACCGGCAGAGTGATCTCGGGCATTGCCATTGCGCCGAGCCCGCCATGGATGCAGCGCCGGCTGTCGGCGGCCGGGACTCGCCCGATCAACAATATCGTGGATGTGACCAATTATGTCATGTTGGAATGCGGGCAACCCCTGCACGCCTTTGACTACGACTTGCTGGAGGGGCATCGAATTGTGGTACGCCGGGCGAAGGCCGGTGAAGCCATGAGCACACTGGATGGTTCGGCCCGTGAGATTAATCCGGAGATGCTGATGATTGCCGACGGCAGCCGACCCGTGGCCGTAGCCGGGGTGATGGGTGGGGCGGGTAGCGAAATTCGGGACGCCACGAAAACCGTGTTGCTGGAGAGCGCCTATTTCAAGCCCTCCGATATCCGGAGGACATCCAAGCAATTGGGGCTCTCGACGGACTCCTCCTACCGTTTTGAGCGTGGCGTGGATATCGAAAATGTTGACTGGGCGAGCCGTCGGGCGGCCCAGTTGATGGTGGAACTCGCAGGCGGTGTCGCGGCCAGGGGAGTCCTGGATGTCTTTCCCTCAAAGCCGGTACGCGGCCAGGTGTCGTTGCGCTTTGACCGCGCCCGGGATTTACTCGGAATCCAGATTTCCGTGGAGCAGATTCTGTCGATATTCAAGGCGCTGGGACTGGGTATCGTATCGCGTGACGAGACGCGATGTGTCGTGGAAATACCGGCCTATCGTGTTGATCTGGCGCAGGAGGCCGATCTGATTGAGGAGATCGCCCGCATACATGGATTGGATAAAGTGCCTTCACCGTCGCCTGTTGCCAAAATCGTTCCCGGCGCCGATGATAAACCGACCCGTGCCATTCTGGCGTGTCGTGCCCATCTGATTGGCCTCGGATTGTCGGAGATCATGAACTACAGTTTTCTCTCGGGACGTCTACTCGATCTGGTCGGACACGGTGATCCGGGGAAGCGCGTGGTGCTGCCCAATCCCATCAGTGCGGATCATACGGTGTGGCGCGACTCGTTCATTCCCCAGATGGTTGAGACACTGGGCAGGAACCGGGCGAGGCAGGCGCGGGAAGCCGCCCTCTTTGAGATGGGCCGTGTGTTCTTCAAGGATGAGTCCGGAAAGAATACAGAGACTGATCGGGTTTGTATTGGTTTGATGGGGCCCGTGGGTCGCGCCGGAATGTTGAAAACCCCGCCTGTGAAGGACGAGGAGATGTTCCAGTGGATCTCAGGCATTCTGGAATCACTCTGCAGGGCGCAGCATGTGTCCGAGATTGTGGCAGGCGGATTGTCCCGGCTGGATCTCGTGCTCAAACTTGTGAATAGGCCTTGCTATGAGGAAGGGCGGGGCGTGAGCCTGTGGATTTCAGGAGCCTGTGTCGGGACGATGGGCCTGGTGAGTGAGCGGGTTCGCAACGAGTGGCGGCTGGTTGATCCCGTGGCGGTGCTCGAACTTGATCTGGCGCCGTTGCTGGCGAATGCCCTTCGAGTTCCTGTTTCCACAGCCATCGGGACTTTTCCGAGCGTGGATCGCGATGTGGCCATGGTGGTGAGTGATGATGTTTCGCATGAAACCATCCTGAAGACGATCCGGGATGTTGCTCCGCCTGAGTTGGTGGATATCCGACTGTTCGATGTATATCGAGGTGAAGGGGTCGCCAAGGGCCGCAAGAGTCTGGCCTACAGTCTGACGTATCGCTCCATGGAAAAGACACTGACCGACGAAATGGCCAACGGGTTCCATGACAAGGTCAAGGCCACGCTGAGGTCTCGGTTGTCCGCCGAGATTCGAGAAGGATAAGAGCTTCACTTGGGTTAATATCAAGCACGGGGAGGCGGCCATGAAGCGCAATACGTACCCGACAGTGATGGCGGCGGCAATGACCGTCATGATGATCGTGGTGAACGGCATGGCGCAGAACCGCCTGCACGAGGCGGGCCGTTTGGCCGAAGAAGGACAGACGGTCCCCGCGTTCAAGGCGTATCTGGACGTGCCGTACGCGGCCTGGCTGGCGGCGCGCATCGGCCGGGCGCACGCGGAGGAATGCCTGACCGTCATCCGCGCGCTGGACACGACGTCGCCTGTCGTGCGGGCGCAGGCGCGTCTGGTCGAGGGCGACCTGCTCCTTCGCCTCGGCCGCAAGGACGACGCGCTGGCGGCCTACCGGAAAGCCCTGCGCGATCCGCGCCGGCCGACCGATTTCTACGGGGTGGAACCGCCCGTGGCTCCAGGCGGCGACATGCTTGCCGAACCGTTTACCTGGGGACCGGGTAGCCACCGCGACAACTGGCTGATCCGCCGGTTCATCGCCCTTCAGGCGTGGGACGAAGCCACCGAGGAGTACACCCGGATCTGGAAACTTCACACGGCGGCCGCAGCCGAGATGACGACCGGCCGCATGACAAACGGCGTCCCCGGCGGCGACGGCGCGCCGCCCTCTCGTGGAGGCCCCGCGCAACCGGCCCGGGGGTTCGATGCCTTGGGCCTGCAGTTCGCCACGGACTTCGCGACCTTCCTCCGGCAACGCGGACGCACTAACGACTCCCTGGAAATCCTGTGGCAACCGTTCGAGTCGCTCGACCTGGATCGCGACCCGAACGCCCTGGCCCGCACCGTCGGTCAGGAGGTGCTAAAGCGCTTTAGATTGCGCGGTAACTCCGGCGGTCTGGCCCGGCGTGACTTCGTGCGCCTGGCATTCGGGGCCTGGAAAGGATCAGGCCGGGACTCCGAACTGGCTGGCAAACTGGAGGCGCTGGCCGTCCGCCGGCCCGCCGCGTGGCGCGTGCTGGCCCTGGTTCGCACGCTCCAGGGAGATTCGCCCGCCGCTCTGGCGGCCGATATCCGCGCCGTCGATCTGGCCGACCTGAACGATCTCACGCGCGCCTACCGGCTCGGTCATGTCTACGAGCAATACCGGCACGCCCCCGAGGCGATTGACGCCTACCGGAAAGCGCTGGCGCTGCTTGGGAGCGGACAGCCCCTGATGCCGTCGGATCCCGAGGAGCGGGACTCGGCCGCAGCCATGATGACGCAACGGGCCGTCGTGTACTTCTCGCCGCCCACGTCGCCTGAACAAGTGACCGACGAACTGAACGGGCGGCTGGAGCGCCTCTACAGCGGGCAGGGCCTGACCAACGAAGTGCTGGCCCTGGTCTTGCAGAGGTTGGATCGCAAGGGACTGACCCAGGCGGGCCTGGACAACCCAGACATGCTTCAGGCGGTGCGCCAACGGTTCGTAACAGCCCAACGCGAGCCCGAGTTCAAGGCCTGGGCTGACCGGCAGATGGCGCAGGCCACCAACGCGGCGGTTCGCGCCGCCCTGTTCTGGGTGATGGATCGCCGT
>CAYHEL010000066.1:0-9754 GCA_964355415.1 uncultured Verrucomicrobiota bacterium
GGCGCATCCGGTTCAGGGAGATGACCCCGGTTTCCATGCCCTCAAAGAAGGCGGCTCCAGCCAGGCAACAGAGCAGGAGAATGATGTCGGAGATAATCATACCATGACCTCCTCCTCGGACTCCGTCGGGGAATCTGGCTTTTCGATTTGAACCCGGGTGATGCGGTGTTTCCGCATCTGGAGTACTGTGACCCGGCACCCGTTGTCCTCAAAGAAGTCGCCGGTTTTTGGGAAACGGCGGGCACGGGCTGTGACCCAGCCGGCAATGCGATCCGCCCCTTCGGCATCGAGGGTGAGATCGAGCTCGTAATTGACTTCCTCGAGGGATGTGCTGCCGTCGACTTGCCAGCGGCGGACTCCCGTGGGTTCAATATTCGGGCTTTGTCCATCCGGCTTTTCTGCCGCAAACTCAGCAATTTCGTCCAAAATGTCACCGCGTGTAATGAGGCCAGCGGTTCCGCCGTATTCGTCAATGACAATGGCCAACCGGCGCGCCTGCTGCTGGAACATGGTCAGCAGGGTGTCCAGTGGGGCGGTATCGGGAACATAGAAGTGTGGGTGTAGCGAGGCGGAAATGTCGCAATCCGGATCCATCAGGAAGCGGGCGACATCCACAAACCCCTTTACATGGTCGAGATCCCCCGTGAAGGCGGGAAGGAACCGGAAGCGGGCTTTTCGGCAGATGTTGCTCCAGGTTTCAGGGGGATCCTCCAGATCGATCCCGATCAGATCCACGCGCGGGGTCATGACATCCTTGGCCTGAAGTTTCTCAAGCCGGATGATGCCGTCGACCATCATCCGTTCCTCCTTGTTCAGAACCCCTTCCTCGTGCCCGATATCCACGGCGGTCAGCAGTTCGTCATCGGTCAGGGCGGGGCGATGGGGGATCAGGTGCTCCCGGAAGGTGTGGGTGATCTTGTCGAGGATTATATGGAGGGGTGTACACAGCCAAATCAAAGCCTTCAGAGGCTTAAGATAGCGCAGTGCCAGAATGTCTGGGTGCCGAACAGCCAGACGTTTTGGGGCCAGATCACCCACAATGATCAGGATCAGGGTCATCGCGGGGATGGCGATCATCTCGCCGTGATTCGGTACCAGTTGTTCCGCCAGCACATAACCGAGGCTGGCGGCGGTCATGTTGACAACGGTGTTTCCGATCAGGATGCTGGAGAGGAGGTCGGCGGGTGCGGCGAGAAGGGATTCAATCCGGTTTGCGGCCTTGGGGTGATGGCGGCGAAGACGATGAATCTGCATGGGGGTGAGGGAAAACAGAGCCGTTTCCGCGCTTGAGAAAAAAGCGGAAAGCGCGACCAGTGCAGCCAGCGCTGAAAATTCCCCTATAATTAGTCCTGCCATAATGAACGCTTAACCACTGACCATCATAATGATCGGAAAAGGAAGAGGCAATCCTTACTTCTTCCGCTTTTCTTTGGCCCAGATTATCCAGACACACAGTTCGTACAGGGCAATCAGGGGGACGGCGAGTATCAGCTGGCAGAAGGGATCCTGGGTGGGTGTGATGATGGCGGCGAGGATCAGGATGATGATGATGGCGTGGCGGCGTTTGTCGCGAAGGTGGGTGGAATTGATGATTCCCAGATGACCCAGAACAAGGATGACGACGGGCAGTTCAAAGGTGAGGCCGAAACTCAGGAGGAGTTTCAGGACAAATCCGATGTAACTGGTGACGGTGAAGTATTCAATCCCGATCCCCATCCAGGAATTGAACCATATCATGATCTCAAGGGCGGGGGGCAGCGCCATGAAATAGCCCATCAGAACCCCGGTGACGAAAAGAGCCCCGGCGAAAATCAGGCCGCCCAGCGCCACCCTGCGCTCCCGGCGGGTGAGTCCCGGGAAAACAAACCAGCACAGGGAGAATACGATAACCGGCGCGCTGAACAGCGCGCCTCCCCAGACTATGGTTTGCATGGCCACGTTCATTCCACCAGTCACATCCAGTGTTCGGATGAAGGTGTCGGGATTGGGGACAACTCCCTCTAACGGCGCTTTGAGTAGTTTGAACAGGGTCGGGGCAAAATAGCCGGAGATCACCATCCCGATCAGCAGGGCCGAGAGACTCCACACCAGCGCCCGCCTGAAGTCCTCCAGATGGTGGAAGAAGGGCTTGAGCGTCTGTTTTTCAAGACTGGCGTCTTCTTTATCCGGCAGGATCACGGGGCGTTGGTTCCTTTGCGGGGGGAGGGGTGGTTCCTTGAAGCGGGCCAGGCGCCGGGAGGGCCTCGTTGTTGCCCTTCGCCGGGAGGGAGTGTTCGGGAGTGTCAGCCGTGAGGAGTTGATCTTTGAAATCCTGCGAGGCGCGTTGGAGATCCCGTGTGATGTCCCCCAGTTTGCGGGCAATCCCGGGAAGCCCCCTGCCGCCGAACAGAACCAGGATGGCCGCCAGGATGACTAGGAGTTCCCCGCCGCCGACATCGCCAAGGAAAGCGAAGGAGGGACACGATATCAGTGGGCAATAATCATTCATGACGGGGCCATGGTATCAGGATCAGGACATAAAAAAAAGCCCCGGTATTGAGCCGGGGCTTCATCCTCGCCAAACGTCAAATTACTGCTTCGTCACAACGAACTCGACGCGGCGGTTAACCGACCAGGCCTTCTCGTCGTGGCCCTGATCTTTCGGCTTTTCCTTGCCGAAACTCTTCGTCTGGATTCGGGAGGCATCAACCCCGAGGTTCATCAGGTAACTCCGCACGGATTGGGCGCGGCGTTCGCCGAGCGACATGTTGTACTCGGTGCTGCCCCGTTCGTCACAATTGCCTTCGAGGGTCACGAACGTTCCCGAGTGGGCCTTCAGGTAACCGGCGGCGGCTTCCGCCTTGGCGCGCTCGGACTCATCGACCTGGGCGCTGTCAAAGGCAAACTGAACGGCGGTCAACTGGGCGTCGATGACGGCGCCGGGCGCATCAATCCGGGAACCGGCGCTGTTGGCGTCGATCCCGATGCCGCTACCAGTGCCAATTCCGCCAACATCCCCGACTCCATCCTTGTTCGGGGCTTTTTTCGTTTTGCATCCGGAAACTGCAACAGCCACGACACATGACAACACGACCATCAAGGCAACACGCTTATTCATGATTGTTCCTATCTAATTTACCTGGCGAAATCGATTACTTAGAACACCACGACGGAGCAAACCAGCTCCCATCGTTGAGCGTTAAACATAGGGGCGGGTCTCCCATGGTGTCAAGGAGATATATTCGGGATCCGTTGCCGTTCCGTCTGCTGCAGACAATGTGCCGACCATCAGAAGCCCAGGAGGGATCCTCGTAATGGCCGTCCGATGGGCTGACTGGTCGTTCATCAAGAGAGGCCGGGTTGATGGTATAAATTCCGTAGAGGCCGTCCCGTCGGCTGCAGAAGGCGATGGAGTTGTTGGCGCCCCAATCCGGATCCACATTTTCCCGGCCGCGCGAGGTCAGGCGTCGGCTGGTTCCGCCCCGATCCATGGTGTAGATCTGGGGCGATCCCGCCCCGGCCAGATCGGAGACGTAGGCGATCTGCGAACCATCGGGTGACCACGTCGGACTGGCCTCCCCTGCATGAGGGGTTCGGGTCAGCCGGGTCAGGGCGCCGCTGCCGAAGGATTTGGAATAGACCTCGGGATTACCGTCCTTGGACAGCACCATCAGCATTTCTCCGCCATTGGGCGAGATGCCGCCGGCCATGTTGATGCCGGGATAGCGGGCTACCACCGAGCGGGCGCCGGTTCGCGTATCAATCGAGTATATATCCGCAAAACCGCCCTTGAGGAAGGACGTATAAACGATACGGCTGCCATCGGGCGACCAGCGCGGGGCGAGACTGATGGAGCGATCATGGGTGAGTTGGCGCAGGTTTCCGCCGTCGGCGTCGCAAATATAGAGTTCCTTGTTTCCGGTGCGGTTGCCGACCATGACAATGCGGCCGGAGCAGATGCCGCGGAATCCCTTGGTCGCCAAAATGATGTCGTCGGCAACCTGATGCGCGAGGCGCCGGGCGTTGGCGGAGGTGTCCGAGTAGGTTTTGCTGAGCGCCACGGCGGACTTGAGGACATTGACCACCTGGCACTGGGCCGTGAGATTCCCGTTGTTATCACTGACTGAGCCGCTGATCGTGAAAGAGGCGGGGCGCGTGAGAGAGAACCAACCGCAGCGTTGCAAGTCGGCGTTGAGGGTCTGGCGGAAAACCAGGCCGCCAGGTCCGATGGCGCCGTAGGCGGATAGGTCGAGACTGACTTTGGTTCCGCCGGATTTGGAGACATAGACCTCCTGGGAAAAGGCGGGGGTCAGGAATAAGGCTGTCAGCAGGACGCAACAATACAACTTCATGGTGACTCCAAACGTTATGATCTAAATTGAGCGGGCCATTATCCCCCTTGCCGCTACGCTGTCAATTCAAAGGGTTCACTTCTCATTGAGCAGGCGCCTTTTCCTGTCGTCCGGCAGGGACGTCTGGCTGATCCATTTTTCAGCGGCGACCCGATCTTGCTGGAGCCAGTTTCGTGCGATATTTTCGAGGGCGGCAAGGCGCAGGTTGGGTTCGGAGAGTGTTTCGGCCCAGGTCGCGGCCATGTCCGGGTACTGGTAGGTGGTGGCGCTGATGAAGGATTGGACAAGGCGGTCGCGTGATTTGTCGGCGGGCAATGACCCCAGCCATTGGCTCGCGGAAGTGGGGTCGTCGCCAGCCCAACGACTGGTGATTTGCTGGAGCGCATGGTCACGGGTTTCACCTGCGGAAAAACCCGCGGCCCAGGCGGCGGCGGCCAGGGGATCGCTGGAGGCCCACTGGGAAATGACGGCCTGGGCGGCGCGATTCTGGGAGGCGCTGGCGGGCTGGGCGGACACAAAATCAGCAGCCTCCTCGGGGGAATTCCGAGCCATGCCCGAGGCCATTCCCTCGACAAAAGCCGCCCGCGCCTCGCCTTCCGGGATCTGGATCACATAGGCCATGGCGGCCTTGGAGTCGCTCGAGGCCATGATGCTGGCGATGGAACTGTACAGGGAGTTTTGAATCTGTCCGACCGGTCGTTTTTGCAGGAAGGCCAGAGCGGCCTGAGGGTCGTTTTGCGCCCATTGCGGAATGATTCGCGAGAGGGCGTCTTGAACGGTTTTTTCGTCGGGAAATTTCTGAATCCACTCCAGCGCGCCTGCGAGATCGGTATTGGCCCACGAACTGGCCAGGTTGTTGATGAAATCCGAACGGGCGCGCCCCTTGGGGAGTGTGTCCACGAGAGCGGCGGCGGCGGCCGGATCGGATTGCGCGAGCGACCAACTGAGTTGCTGAAGAGCGTTTTGTTTCGACGACCCCTCGGGCAGCGAATTGAACATGTCCAGCGCCGCTGAAGGATCGGTGTTGGCGAGAGACCCCAATACCGACGCGATCGTCCTTATTTGGAGCGGGCCCGCAGGGAGGGAGCCGACAAAGGCCATCGCCAATTTGGGATCCTGCCAGGAGAGTTGCTGGACGATGGACTGGATCATGGTGTTGCGTTCACTTCCCGCCGGCACGCTTTGCAGGTAGGCGAAGGCGGACTGTGAGTCCCGCTGTGCCCATTGACTGATTGCCTGGCCCAGCAGTTGGGTTTTCTTTCCCCCGGCGCGAAGACTTTGAGCGTAGTCCAGAACGGCCTTGGGATCCGTTTGCACCCATTGCGAGCAGAGCATGGTCATCGCATTATCCTTGGCGGAGCCCTCAGGCAGGGTTCGGGCCCATGCCAGGGCCCCGCTTAAATCACTGGATCCCCAGATTGACAGGATGGATCCGATATAGCCGTTCCGTTGCTGGCTCTGGGGAAGTGTCATAACCCAGGCTAGGGCGGCCTGCGGATCCGTTCCACCCCAGGAGGAGGCAATGGATTGAAGCGCCTGATACCGTTGCTGGCCGGTCAGTTCTCCCGCCTTCAGCACGGCCGTCGCGGGATCGAGTCTGGCCCAACAGTCGAAAATCACGTAAAGTCCGCCCGTCTGTCGCTGGGTTTTGGAAAAGGCATTATACAGGTCGTACGCGGCCTGGGGATTCTTATTCGCCAGCCCGGCGATGACGGAACCCATGGCTTGATCGCGGAGCGATCCTGACGGCAGGGCGCGAACCCAGGCCTCGGCGGCCGACGGATCGCTCAGACTCCAGACACTGATGACGCTTTGGATGGCGGAGTCGCGATAATTTTTTTCCTTCATTCCGGCCGCATAGGCGATGGCGGAGGCGGGATCCAGGGAGGCCCAGCGACTAATCAACTGGTACCGGGCCGATTCCCGATCCGAACTCCGGGGGGGCTTGTCGATCAGTGCCAGGATACGAGGAATGTCTTCCGCCCGGAGATCCCCGACGACTTTCGACAAGTCCCAACTCCGTTGATACATTCCCCGGCGTGACAGGGTGAGAATCTGGTCGGCGACAGAGGCAAGGGGCGCGTCTTTTTTTGAAACGGCCTGTGGTTGCTCGTTGGAGACGGTTCGTTTTGCTGGTACGGTCCATGCGGTGGGTGAGGGAGATCCGGTTTGCCCCAATGAGGGTTCCTCCCGTTTCGCTCTTTGGAGTTCAGAGAGTTGGTCGTAGAGACGGGCATTCTCGAAATACTCCAAAACCGATATTGCCGCAAACAGAACCGCGCCAGCCGCGACCGCCCAGGTTATTCGTGACAGGTTCATAGAACTCCTTGAGAAAAGACCTGAACCATACTATACACGGGCCGGTTCAATCAAAGGATAAACCAAAGGAAGGGCACCGACGGATTCTGAAGAAAAGAAGCATTGACAGTCGGGGGGGGGGAATCATAGCATGACCGCCCTTTTGTGAGCAGGAGTCGGGAAGCGGCATTCTGCCCTGGGTAAGGACGTGATAATATGGAAGCTTATGCAGTAGTGGGAACGGGTGGCAAGCAGTACCGGGTCAAGGCCGGTGACACTCTTAAAGTGGAACTTCTCGAAGGGGAGGCCGGCGGCACCGTTGTTTTGGATCAGGTGTTTGCGATTTCCGACGGCAAAGACCTGAAGGTTGGAGCCCCTTTGGTTGAGGGCGCGAAGGTCAGCGCCCTGATTGTGGAGCACACCAAGGCTCCCAAAGTGGTGGCGTTCAAGAAGAAGCGCCGCAAAGGGTACAGACGGAAAGTCGGTCATCGCCAGCCGCTGACCGTGTTGCGCGTTGCCAGTATTGGCTGAAGAGGAGTTTAGATATGTCAAAAGCAGGCAGCAGTCGTGTAAATGGACGGAACAGCCCCGGGCAGCGTCTGGGTGTGAAAGCCTATGACGGCGAGACCGTGAAGGCGGGCAGCATCATCGTCCGGCAGCGCGGGACGAAAGTTCAGGCGGGTCGCAACGTTAAATTGGGCAATGATAACACCGTGTTCTCGCTGGTGGCGGGTAAGGTGAAGTTTGAAAAAGAAGGCCGTCGCGTGACGGTGGTGGCGACGGAAGAGGCTACGGCGTAAGCGTGGCTCCGGAATCGTCCGTATCGAACAGGCCGCGTCCCCCGGGCGCGGCCTTTGTTTTTCAGGTCAACGGGGGTCTCCATGAAAAACCGAAAATTCATTGATTCCGTGTTGATCCACGCGGCGGCGGGCAACGGCGGAAACGGATGTGTCGGGTTCCGGCGCGAGAAGTATATTCCCAAAGGCGGGCCGGATGGCGGCGATGGCGGCCGTGGCGGCCATATCCTCCTGAAGGCCGATCCCAATGTTGACAGCCTTATCAATCTGTTTTTCAATCCGCAACTGCGCGCTGAAAGCGGTCAGCACGGCATGGGAAAGAGGATGCATGGCCGTAACGGGAAAGATCTCGTCTATGCCGTCCCCTGTGGAACCGAGATTCGTGACGCGGAAACGGATCAACTCCTGTGCGATTTAACCGAACCCGGTGGCGAAATGATGATTGCGAAGGGCGGCAAGGGCGGCCTCGGCAATCCCCACTGGCAGACCTCGACCCATCAGACCCCGTACGAGCATACCGATGGCGGGGAAGGTGAGCAACGGAAGTTCCGGCTGGATTTGAAACTGTTGGCGGATGTCGGATTGGTCGGCTTCCCCAATGCGGGGAAATCATCGTTGTTAAGCAAGATCAGCAATGCCCATCCCAAGATTGCGCCCTATTCCTTCACAACCCTGAATCCCATTATCGGGACGGTCTTTGTCGGGAACGACTTTGATGCGGCGCATTACACGGTGGCGGATATTCCCGGTCTGGTCAAGGACGCCCACAAGGGTGTTGGCATCGGCGACCGTTTTCTCCGTCATATCGAGCGTGCCACCTGCCTGGCTCTGGTGATCGACATGAGCGGTATGGAGGGACGTGACCCGGTTGAGGATTACAGGGTCATCCAGCACGAATTGAAACTCTACCGCGCGGATCTGCTGGACCGGTCGATGATCGTGGTGGCCAACAAGATGGATCTGCCCGATGCCAAGGAGAATTTGACCCGGTTTCGCAAGGAAACCAAGACCAAGCCCCTGCCGGTTTCCGCCGAGAGCGGTGTGGGATTGGAGTTGCTCAAGTCCCGCCTCCTCCAGCTTGTCCGCCACGAGGCGTGATACCTCCCAACCGGATCCACTTCCCATGCCACGACACTCCAAAACAATCAAGCCGCTCACCCTTCACCGTGTTTTTCAATCGCACGCCGTCGTGCAGCGCGATTGTCTTCTTCCGGTCTTCGGAACGGGTCAACCCGGAACCACCGTGAGTTGCTCGCTTGCCCGGCGCCGGGCCCTGACCACGGTTCGCCCCGACGGGACGTGGAAGGTTGAACTGCCAGCCATTCCCGCCGGTGGACCCTTCCGGCTTGTGGCCGAATCCGGGGAGTCCAAAGTGGTTGCCTCCGATGTGTTGGTCGGGGATGTCTTTCTGTGTTCAGGGCAAAGCAATATGGAATGGCCCTTGAACATGGCCCAGGGCGGCAAAGCAGCCATGGCCACCTGCGCGGACGACCATCTTCGCCTGCTACGGGTGCCCAAGAAGCCGTCGTTTGCCGCGCAGCGCGAACAGGAAGGGGAATGGCGATCCTGTGATCCCGTCACGGCCTCCGTTTTTTCAGCCGTCGCCTATTTTGCCGCCGCCGCGTTGCGGCGCGCGCATCCCGAGACGCCGATTGGCCTGATTGAATCCAACTGGGGCGGATCCGCCGCCGAAACCTGGATCAGCCCCGAGGGCCTCCAATTATTTCCCGCGCTCCATGCGAATTGGAGACAGGTTGCCGATCTGATGTCGGACTTCGAAAAAGACAGGGAAGGTCATCGCCGCCGTCTGGCCGTTCTTCGAGCCGGAATGACCAGAACCTTTGATGCCTGGCACAACGCCCTTTGCGAGGTTGACGGAGGGATAACGGCGGGCCTCAACCAGTCTGATGCCGATATTACTGACTGGAAAGAGCACCCGGTGCCGGGTTACTGGCCGAACCCCCTCATTGGTAATCACGAGGGAATTGTCTGGTTTGCCTGCGAGGTGGTGGTTCCTCCTGAATTGGCGGGCCGGGATCTGACGCTCCATCTGGGCGAGATCGACAACGAGGATACGACGTGGTTCAACGGCGGGAAAATTGGCGCCATTAATCTGATGGATGGCCCCCTCCATTGGCAGATGCAACGCAGTTACAAGGTTCCCGGACATCTGGTCCGCAAGGGCACAAACCGCATCACCGTCCGGGTCATTGACTACGGGGGGCGGGGCGGTTTCGGGGGAGGATTCCAGGGCTTGTGTCTGGTCGGGTGCGGCCAGCGCATCGTCCTGCCGGAAACCTGGCGGTTCCGTCTGGGGTCTCCCCTGAT
>CAYHEL010000067.1:0-9751 GCA_964355415.1 uncultured Verrucomicrobiota bacterium
TGACCAACAGTTCTTTCAGTTTCGCCCGAATTGCAACCAGTTCCTGATCTCGACCCGTTTCCTGCATTATTAACTCCTTGTTCGGAACAACGTTCTCCGCTGGGCTGAATACTTGCGATTATCCCGGCCTTTTTCAAGCGGGAAACATCAGCCTTGCATGAAACCCGCCCCGCTCAGCCCGAATCCGCCTTCACTCCCTATCTCGCGATGCCGTTTCCGCACCCGCGCCCCCGGCGTCCCGCCAGATGTCATAGAAGAGAAAACACTGGTACGGATACCGGGCCACATAGTCTTCCATCAACAATGCAAATTCCTGCACCCACCCGCCCAGTTGGCTCCGCTTGCCGGTTCCGGGACGATACGCGGGATGGAACACACCGGCGACATTGACCACATAGGAACGCAGCGACGTCTTGGCCGACATCAAGGCCACCACCGGGCATCCGGCCAGCGCAGCCACGTGGAATGCCCCGCAGGAGAATCGGGCGCGATCCCCGAGAAACGTGACGTCAACGGCGCTGAAGTTGTAACTGCGGTCGCCCATGATGGATACGATCCCGCCGCCCTTGATCGCCTCCATGATCTCGACGACCCCGCCCAGAGCCCCCTCTGGAGAGATGATCTCGAGGTTGTCACCGCCCGAACTGATCCGCAGTGCGTCGGCCACTGCCGGGTTGTCCTCCGGCCGCATGACCAGATAAACCTTCCGGCCAAACCGGCGCAGCGCCGTCATGACCACCTGCCAGTTGCCGAGATGCGCCGTCAGCAGGATGAATCCCTGTTTGGATTCCAGGATCTCCGCCACCTTGTCGAGACCTTCCAACCGGGATTCCATCGCACTTTCGTCGACCAGGAGATAATGCCGGTCAATCAGGGTCTTCCCCTGACTCACGAAAAGGCGGTGCACATCCAGACGCTGCCGCAACGGGCCATGATCTGGAAAACGGCGTTTCACATAGGCCAGCGCCACCCGGACAGCCGACGGGTCAAAGAGAAGATAAAACGTGCAAACGATGTAAAGCAATCCATAGGCGCCGCGGAGCCCAAAGCACCTTAGACTGGTCTTGAAGATCCAGAATCCCAGCGCATTTCCACGGCGCTTGGCCTGGATTTTCCTGGCCTCTTCCGCCTGCATGATCCTCATCATCGCATTCTCACCCGTGTCTTCGACTCGGCCAACTTCCATATCATCGCCGATCCAACCACAAAGTTATTTCGGGTCTTCACCAAGGGGCTGTCCTCATAGGCCGCGCCTTCACAATTCATCATCTTTCCGTATACGGACAGAGAGAGGTCGTCGGTGAGTTTACGGGTGAGCCATCCCGACACCGACCACCCCCCATACCCACCGTCGGCATCATAAGGGGGTCGATCAGGCAGTACATAGGGCTTGTCGACGTCATAAAAATAACCGTTGTACTCCGCGTCGGACCAGTCCAAATCCACCCTAAATCCCATCCTCCAGGGAGAGCGTGGACGGACTGTGTAACTGGCAAGAACCAGTCCGATCCCGCCACGGGTGCCCTCGTACCCGGGACTCAGAGTATCAAGATCAAAGGACACAACACCCCGGACCGCAGCCTCAAGATATACCGATGAGACTCGTGATCCCCTGTACAGGAAAAGCCGGACGGCGGGGCCCGCCTCAAGAAGGGGATCCAATTCCGGCATTCCTTTTCGCGCCCCATCCCCATCCCTGACCGGCGGATTTCCACTCATGGAGAAATCGGTCTCGATCAACGGTCCCTTGTGGAAAAATCCCCGCACCCCTTCACGTTCCACCTGGATGATATCGCCCCGATAGATCACGTAGGGAATCGGAAAGGCATACAGTTTATATTCATCCGATCCACGATAGAGCGGAAGCCGGGCGCCAAAGCCCCCGACTCCGGCTTCCCACCTGGGAAGGCCCTCTTTGACAGAGGCGTCACGAGCCTCCTGCCCCGGAACATCCAGGCACATCAATGGCCAGCCCAGCGCCAGCACGGCAAGGACGACCAGCCCTCGGCAATCACGACCGATACCCTCATGCAACACCATGGCGTAACGTCCTTTTCTGTAAAAATGTGGTCACTCCGAACACCAGCACTCCCGTCACCAACGCAATGACCGGCGCCGCCACCAAAGACCCCAGAAACCACTCCCAGACACGCTGGGGCGCCTGATAAACCCAGGTCTCCCGCGTCATCTCCGTGAGCCACCGTCCATTCCTCATGTAATAGCCCAGTTCCACACATACGAAAGGCACCGCAGGCGGCATGCAGAGGTTCTGGATCACCACGGCCATGACCCGGTTGAGATTCATGCGAGTGGCCACGTAAATGATCACCACCGTGTGCAGGGATAATAGCGGCAACGTCGCCAGGAATGTTCCCAGCGCCGCAGCCGCTCCCAACTCCGCAGGGGTCGCATGTTCTAGCAACAGGGAGCGGAAGAACACGAGGGGATGCCGCAGGAAGGAGGCGCCTGAATCCTGCCGACGGTTGACCAACTGGTGGTGCGGCCACGGTAGCAGGCGCCGTCCCACAAGCATGACATGCCGGTGGGTCATCCTCAGGTTATCCAGAAACGGGCGGAAGTGCGACACCCGTTCCCCCTTCGGCGCATAGGTCACATCCACCTCAACGGACTTGATGGCCAGCCCCGCCCACGAGGCCTTGGCCAGCACCTCAACCTCAAAGTCATAGGCGTGCCCCCGCAACGTCAACTGGGACAGGTACGCCACGGGATAGGCGCGGAAACCGCTCTGCGAATCCGTGATCGTCACCCCGGTTTCCAGACGCATCCAGAAATCCGAAAAGCGCATCCCGAACTTGCTGGACGCCGGCACATGGGGACCTGTCATCCGCCGGGCCCCGATAATGATCGCGGCGGGATCTTCCGCCAACAGGGGCAGGAACGCTCCGATATCGCGGGGATTGTGCTGCCCATCCGCATCGAGTGTAATCATGAAGTCGCCGCCCTGCTCCCGCACATGGTTCAGGGCAGTCAACAGCGCCACTCCCTTTCCCTGATTACGGGGATGCCTGAGAACGACAATGTCGGTGCCTAGAAAAAGGGCGGGGACATCGGCGTCGGTGCTGCCATCATCCACCACCAAGACATGCGGGAGTTCCTCCCGGGAGGCCATGGCCACCGACCGGACCGTGTCCTTGTTATTGTAAACAGGAATCACGCACCAAGTGCGGGACCGAACCTGCCCGATAACATCACCGCACATCCTGAGTCTCCTCCTACTTCAGCCGGGCTTTCCCCGTTCTTGGCTTTGCCAGCATATCCCACAACGATCCCGTATATCCGAGTTTGAAAAGATAATGAAGGCTGGCCTCCACCGCATCGGGCGGGAACACAATATGCCGGATCCCGGCGAAGGCCTCCTTGAGTCTTGTTTCCAGCCATACCCGGTCCACCTTGGGCGAGATGTAGTAGACGGGCTCCAGCAGGGATTGATCCGGGGTGATCAGTCCGTCCCGGACAGCGATCTTCGCCAACCCGGTGCCGGGCAGAATCCGGATTCCCATGAACACGAAAATCGCCGTCTTCTTAAGGCTCTTGAGGTTCGCGATGCCCTCCTTCACGGTAACCGGCGTTTCGCCCGGGCAACCGAACATGAAGTAGTGCGCCGTCGCGACATCATGCTCCAGGAACATCGTGTTGCACCGGTCGATGTCGCGGAAGGAGAAGTCCTTGCCGATCCCGCGCAGCGTCGCATCCGCCGGGGCATCCGACCCGATCTCCGCCGCCTGCAGGCCCGTCTCGCGCATGAGTTGGATAATCCCGTCATCCATCTCTTCACTGGGCTTGAAGAAGGCGGTCCAGGGCGTCTGCACATTCCGGCGTTTCATCTCGAGAACCAGATCCCGGTAACGGCCGCGGTTGTCGTTGAACACGGAATCGGTGAAGAAGATATATTGGGCGTGATGCTGGTTGATGAGCGTTTCCATGTCATCCACCACGGAGGCCGGGGTTCGTTCCCGGATCGCCCGCCCTTCCAGAAGCGGATACGTACAGTAGACGCAGCCGTGTTCGCACCCGCGCTTGGTCTGAATGGAGGCCATGTGCCCGCTCTTCAGGTAGAACGACATCATGTCGCCATCGTAATGCGCCGAGGGAATCTCATCCCCCACCAACCGCGGGGCGGCGTACAGGATGCGTTCAGCCGGATAACGTCCCTGCGCGGCCCCGGCGACAAACTCGCGGAAGAGCCGCTCGCCTTCGCCAGCCACCCCGTAGTCCGCGCCCGTGGCCTCCAGAACCGGCCCCGGCATGACGGAAAAACCCGCCGCGCCCAGCACGATCTTGACCGGGGTTTCCTCGCGGATCGTCTTCACGATGGCGCGCACCCCCTCGATATACCGTTGTTCGTTGAGCAGGTTGACGTTGTCGATGTTCCGGATGGATATTCCGATCAGTTCCGGCTTCACCCGCCGAACCCCCTCGCGAACGGCATCGAGTGACTGCCCTTGCTGAAGGAAATCAAAAAGCGTCACCTCATGCCCATCCTGCCGGATCGCCGCCGCCACCATGCTCATCCCCAGGGGATAAACGGCATAAGGCGTCTCGGCCATGTTGGAGGAAATGAGCAGGACCTTCATACCGTGCCGCCCCCGGATGCAGTCGCCCACCCCCGGGTGCGGGCCACCTTCATCGGTCGATAGGTGCCATCCGCCTGCTCCTTCTTGATGACCTGCATGTAGAGACGGCCCATCTTGACCTCCTTGGTGGCGTCCTTATAGAAGGCACTCCAGGCGTACTCATACATTTCCTGCAACTTGTCAACACTCATGCGGGCCGGACGGTAGACCACCGTCCCGCCGGTGTACTCGGCCCAGCGGTTATGAAGGATACGCCCCTGTCGCTCCAGGTCGGCTCGGATGGAGGATTGCGGAAACGGCGTCAGCACCGTGAACTCCGCCAAATCGAGATCAATCTCCAGCAGGAAGTCCACCATCCTCTTGATATAATCCTCGTCGTGGTCATCCATCCCCAGGATGATGGTGCCCTCCACGCCGATCCCCCGCTCTTTAAGCCGGCGGACCCGCTCACGAATGCAATCCGAGGTATCCACCACCGCCTGGTAGACATACCAGCAGCCGGCCTTGACGGCAAGGTCCAGGATCTCATCGTCGTCCTTGATCGGATGGGAAACCCATTTTTTCTTGAGGGGAATCATCGCCTGGAAGAGTTCCTTCTCCCACTCATCATTCTGCGCCAGGGAGTTATCCACCAGGAACAACCGGTTGTTGTCGATTGCCGCCATTTCCGAGATAACCTGGCCCACGGGCCGCGGCCGGAATTTCCGCCCGCCCAGGAAGGGTGTGCAGCAGGGAAAACAATTGAAGCGGCAACCCCGGGAGGCGTGGATCAGGTCGACCATCTGCACGCCCCGGAAATTGTAGAGTTCCCGCTGGAGAATACTTCGCCTCGCCGGGCCGATCAATTTCGTGTCGGGGTAATCATTGAGAAAATTGTAGAGTTTCTTCAACCGGCCCTGCTTGAGGTCATCAAGCACCAAACCAAACCGTCCTTCCGCCTCCCCGAGGAAAACCGCGTCGGCGTGCAAGGCGACTTCCTCGTGATGCAGCATGGTGGCAATACCGCCAAAGATCACCGGAATCCCGCGGGCCCGGTAGTGATCCGCAATCTCCCAGGCCCGGGGCATCTGGCACGTGAGCATCACCGACATCGCGACGAGGTCGGGGGTGTCATCCAAATTCAGGGGTTGGACATGCTCATCGCAGAATGAAAGTTCCACCTCTTCCGGGACCGTGGCGGCAAAGCAGACCGGGCCATGCGGCGGCAGATGAAACTCCGGCTGATTTTTCAGCTTGGGCCATCTGGGGTAGATCAGTTTCATCCTCATGTTGCGCCGATTCCTTTCATCGCCATCTCCAAACTCCGGATCCACTCCCCGACCGTCCCGCCCCCCTTCAGGCAGGCGCCCACTCCGCCAACTGTCACACGCGGACCGGCTCCGGCCTCCGACCCCGACCCCAACAGGAATGCCACGGCGCCCTGTTCGTCGGATCGTACGGCGAGCACCCCCGCCGCCATGCCGTCGTTAATCAATCCGGCCCCGGCTTCCAGGAGATTACCGCCGCCGGAGGGAAACCCGAAGTACAGCATTGGCCCCTGCAACCCAAAGTGAATGGCCGCTTCAGCCAGGGGACTTGATGGCAGAGTATAGATGAACAGGTTTCCCCGCGCCAGCGTTCGCCCCGCCTGAAGATAGTCTTGAAAATAATCCCGGTTCGCCGCCAGGCTCCCTGAGGCATTCGTTCCGATCAACCCGAATTCAAGTTTGCGCCCTTCCCCGTATACCACTCCCGCATCCCGCAGGCCCAACGCACAGGCACACACCGTCAACCGTGTCTCCACATTAAACCGGCCCAGATTCCTGACGGGATAGGCAAACAGGTCGGTCTGTTGCCAGGGCGCCCGGGCCTCCTCCCCGCCGTCCACCCGCCACTGACGGCGCACACATCCGAAGGAGTGACCGTCCACCCAACCCACGCCACGAACCAGGATGTTATCGGTTTGTCGGCTCATGATTGCACCAGCAACGCCGCATTAACACCACCAAATCCCGAATTGGTGGATAACACCGCCCGCATTCCAGGGGCCTTGATTGCCTCCGGAGAAACCAAGCCACACGCCTCTGGATCCACCTCGCGAAGATGGGAGGAGGGAGGAATAACCCCCGCGCGCAGGGACTGGAGCGCCATGATCATCTCTACCAGGCCGGCGGCGCCCATGGTATGCCCTACACTGCCCTTGATGGAATAGACAGGCGGGAGCGATATCCCGAACACCTGCCGGTACGCCTTCAGTTCCATCGAATCATTGTAGATCGTGCCCGTTCCGTGTGCGGAAACCGATCCGACCCTTCCGCACTCCAGGTCGGCTTTGCGGAAAGCCTGCCGGATGGCGCGGGCCAGCCCGTCCCCGTCGCGCGTCGGCCCGGTCATGTGGTTGGCATCACAACTCAGGCCCCAGCCCGCCACCTCTCCGAGCGCCGTCCTTCCTTCCCGGCGCGCCCGCTCCTCACTCATCAACAGAACGAATCCGGCGGCCTCCCCTATGGTCAAGCCCTTCCGCGTTTTATCGAAGGGACGGGCGCCATCGGGATCCAGCGCCATGAGCGACGAAAACCCCGCGAAAACAAATTCGGTAACCGCGTCGCACGCCACCACGAGCACACACTCCCGCGCACCGGAGGCAATCAGGGCCGCCCCATGGGCAACCGCCGCCGATGACGAGGCACAGGCCGATGAAACAATCATTCCTGACTCCTGGGTACCCAGCGCCGTCGTAATCCGGGCCAGCAACGTGTTGAGGCGGCTCTCTTCCGCGCTCTCCGAACCGCCCAGGAGGCGCCGTTCCAGCAAATCCACCTCACCTGTGGTGGAAGCCAAAATCACCAGCGTTTGCTCAGGCAGTCGTCCCGACAGGGGAACTAAAAGGGGCTTGAGCATCTGCATGACAAGAGAGTCCGCCGCACCGGCCTCAAGTCCTGGGACGAACGCCGCCAGATGCGCCTGAAACGCCGCCGTGCCGAAACGTTTAACCTCAGAAAAGGCAGGCTTCCCGCTTAGCACACCAGTCCAGCAGGCATCGATCCCGCGCCCCCACGCCGTCACCAGGTCCTGCTCAACAACCTGCACCCTCATGACTGCAGATCCTTCAAGTGGCCAGCTTTCCACCGGGCACGGCATCGCTCCAGCATCGGCGGGATCACCAGGCACACCTGACCATCCGTTGCGCGGGTAAACATCTGCACCGTATATGCGCGGGCCGCCAGGGAGCCATCGGTCTTTTCCAGTGCATATTCCGAGTTTAACCGCGCCCCCTCGTTCCAGATCAGCGCACAGGAGATTGTAAAGACCTCATCGAGATAGAGCGGTTGAAAATAGTCCACATGGTACTTGGCCACCGGGGCACGCAAGCCCTCCTCGAAAAAATCAGCGAACGACAACCCGCAACGCCGGCCCAATTCAGCGGACGCTTCCTCGAAGTAGAGCGCGTAGCGACCGAACCAGACAATCCCCATCGGATCCACTTCGCTAAACCGCACACGGCGGCTGATCTTCATGCACAACGGAGCGGGCGCCCCTGCCTCGCGCTCAAAATACAGGGAACGAGCGCGGCGCGTCATGGTGAACCGTCCCCCGCTTGGGCCGCGCAAATGACCAGCAGGGTCAACTCAGCGACTTTCTCGCCATCACAAGTAATCCGCGCCTTGACCGTGGTCTCGCACAACGCATTCTGCTTTTCGGAACACACAAACCGCAGTTCAGCCTCCGGCTTCACGGGCGCAAGCCACTTTGCCGAGACCAGGCACTTGAGGGTAACGGGAATCCGCCTCCGGGCATCCAGCATCACCAACACCGCCTGCACCATGCACACGCCGGGCAAAACAGGTTTCCCGGGAAAATGACCCTTGAAACCCGAAAACCCGGCGGGGAATACAAAGAGGGCGGAAAAGTCACCTTGATTCCCGCTGGCGAGTTGCGACATACAGGACTTGAGTTCTCGTGTCAGTACATTCATTGTCTTGCGTTTTTCGCTGAAATAGCGGTAAATTTACACAGTTATGGGAGTATCGTCAACAAACGGCATCGGGAGGGAATCAGCCATGAAATTCGGAACACATCGTGCGTGGGTATGCGGTATTCTGTTGGCCATCAGCGGCGGAACGACTTTGGCGGATGACGCGACCGGCATTATTTCCGACACGGGATTCGGTTCCTTCAGTATCGACGACAAGGGCACGACCCGACAGTTCAACCTATCGCGCGGCAAATCGCAATACGAGCCAGGCACATGGCGCCCCGTCAAGGGCGATGAAGTGAAATTAACGTATGCGGCGCAAAAAAATCGACGGGGATCGGTGGTATTGGCGGTGGAAAAGGTCACGCTCGTCAAGGCTGGCCCTGATACTGTCTCCGACCTGACCAGCCCGGTCACAGTCACCATCGTCGAAACAGGGGTTAGCGGTGTGAAGGTCAAACTTCCCAAGGGACAGGTCGTGAAGTTCGACTTCAAACGCGGGAACGAAACGGAAAAAGTTCCCGCCGGCTGGGTCGTCAGCACGGGCGAGAAGGCGGTGATCACGTTCCACACGCAGGTCAACCGGTGGACCGATACCGTCGGATTCGTCGCCGACAAGGTCGAGAAGGTGAAATAAGTCCTGTTGTGTTCCCCATTTTTATCAATGCCCCCCCATTGAAAAAAATAGAGGACAAATTTCGTCGTGTTTTGTATAAGTGCCGGAACTTTAGGAGGAACAGCCATGGATGTCGTAAGTCTAAGCCGTTTGCAGTTCGCCTTGACAAGTGCATTTCATTTCATCTTTGTGCCGTTGACCCTGGGTCTTTCGGTGCTGGTTGCAGCCATGGAAGTCCGCTACGTACGGACAAATAACGACCTCTATCTCAGGATGGCCAAGTTCTGGGGAAAACTATTCCTGATCAACTTCTCGCTGGGCGTGGTGACAGGAATTACCCTGGAGTTTCAGTTCGGCATGAACTGGGCCGAGTATTCCCGTTATGTCGGCGACATCTTCGGGGCGCCACTCGCCATTGAAGCCTCTGTGGCGTTCTTCCTGGAATCGGTTTTTATCGGCGTCTGGATATTCGGATGGAACAAAATCTCAAAGAAGGCCCATGCCCTGGCCATCTGCCTCGTCGCCTTTGCCACCAATCTTTCGGGACTGTGGATCCTGCTGGCTAATGGCTGGATGCAGCATCCG
>CAYHEL010000068.1:0-9704 GCA_964355415.1 uncultured Verrucomicrobiota bacterium
AGGCTCATGCCATGACAGCGGTTCGCGGAACTGTGCAGGCGGATATCCTGAAAGGACTCCGCCGGTTTAATCCCAATATCACGGTGGTCGGGGACGATGCCCAGAGCATCTACAGTTTCCGGGCGGCCAACGTCCGCAATATTCTCGACTTTCCCCAGCAGTTTCCCGGCGCCACGGTCATCACATTGGAGCAAAATTACCGTTCCGTGGAACCGATTTTGGAGACAACAAACCGGCTCATCAGCCAGTCGCATGACCGGTTCACGAAAAACCTGTGGTCCGCGCGCAAGGAGGGGGGGTGCCCCAAAATTGTCACCTGTCGTGATGAGTCCGCCCAGGACCAGTACGTGGTCGACCGCGTTCTGGAACATTATGAAGCGGGTATCCCGCTTCATAAACAGGCGGTTCTTTTCCGATCAGGACATCTGTCGGATTCCCTGGAAATTGAACTGACACGGCGGAACATCGCCTACCACAAGTATGGCGGTCTCCGTTTTCTGGAGGCGGCGCATGTCAAGGATCTGATCAGTATTTTGAGGGTTGTGGAGAATCCTTCTGATGAAATTGCCTGGTTCCGGGTGCTCCAGATGATTGATGGGATTGGTCCGGCCACGGCGGGGAAAGTTATCGCCCACATCAGTCAGGCCCACGATCCGCGAGCCTTAAAAACGTTTGCCCCGCCCGCCGCCGCAAGGGCCGGCTGGAAGGAATTGGGGCAGTTGATGGATGATCTGGTGGCGGCGGAAGCGCACACTCCCTCCGCTCACGTTCAGCGTATCCGATTGTTCTACGACGATATCATGGCGAACCGTTATGAGAATGCGAAGGCCCGGGGCCGGGATCTGGATCACATCGAGCAGGTGGCGTCACGGTATAAGTCACGCAGGCAGTTGCTGACGGATCTCATCCTGGATCCCCCCAATTCAACGAGCGATATTGCCGCCAATCCACTCAAAGATGAGGACTGGCTGGTGTTGTCCACCATTCATTCCGCCAAGGGCTGTGAATGGGATGTCGTGTATGTCATCCATGCCTCGGATGGGTGCCTGCCCTCCGACATGGCGACGGGCAATGACAAAGAGATCGAAGAGGAACTGCGTCTGGCTTATGTTGCCATGACGCGGGCCCGCAACCATCTCTATATAACCTGGCCCTTGCGATACTACCAAAAATGGGGGAGTTTTACCGATAAACACGTCTATTCCCAGATTTCCCGGTTTATCAGCGATGACGTCCGCGCCTCTTGTGAGATGGTTGCCTGCGGTACGAGCGCCTTCAATGACGATTTCGAATACAACCAGGACGACATCGTGGGGCGGGTCCGCAGCCAGATCCAATCGCGATGGGAATGACCTGAGGACGGCTGTTTATTTCGCGAAATAGGCGTTTCGGATGGCCTGGGTGAGTTCCCCGGGATCCGTTCGATTCAACCGCTTCAGAATACATTCCCACCGGTAGGCAAAACTGCCGTGCTCGTCACGGGGCCGGTGTTTGAACAGGGTGTCAAAGGATCGTTTCCGCCTCTGGTAATCCTGTTTCATGTGCATGAGTCTCGCGGTAAAGGCCGAGAGGTAAGACTCCAGAACATCGTCGGAGTTGACAAAAAAGGCGCGCCGCCTCCGGATCGGCGCGGCGTAGGCCTCAGCAAAGACGCGGAGTTCCGAGACGTAATCCGTGAAGGTTCCCGTATGGTCGGACAGAATAATCTCCTTCGGAAAATGGGACTCATCCTCAACCATCACCTCGTCTCCGTCATCAAACAGGACGGCATTCTTTAGATTCAGACGGCCCAGAACGATGTTGCAGGCGGCGGCATACCCCATGAGTTCCGCAAATTTAAGGGCATAAGCGCTGTTTAGAAAACGTGAATTGGGCAGTTTGTCAGTGGCGATGCCCGCGATGTAATCGCGTTCAAAATACGTGGACCAGATGGGCTGTCCGCCATATCGCTGACCATAATAGAGTTCACTGATTTTTCGGGTTGCAATGCGGGGGGGCAGGTTCATTCCCAATTGTCTGCACCCGAGGCGTCGATCCAGGATGTATTCGGTGTACTCCTCCGCCTCCATGATTGCGGGGAGCAGATCCTTTCCCTCGTCCAGATGCTCCCGGATGCCCCATTTCTGCATTCTGATAATCCGGACAACGGGGTGAGGCGAGCCCTGTTGCTTGATTTCCGCCACATAAACATCGCGCCGTCCTGCGCTTGTTGGCCGTCTGGAAAGAGAGCCGATGACGCGCCCGATGTTGACATAATCAAGGTCGCCGAACTCCCTCACGAAATTAAAAATAAATCCACGAGCCTTTTCATCACAAAGCATATGCAATTCCGGAGTAGTCCGGGCCGAGTCCAGTTCGTCGAAAATGGAGTCGAACATCAATTCGCCCTCCTCAATACGCCCCCCGGGCAACCACTCGATCTGCATAAAGAACTCAGAACTCAGTCCGAGCATCAATTCCTCCGGAAGAGTGACTCCCTTCTGGCCAATCAAGGCCGAGAACATCAGGGTTCGCCAGTCGGGATTATCGACATTATCCTCCCTGAGATCAGGGCGAACCGTATGATGGAACAGATCCTTCAGATTCTCAAAGCAGGCCCGGATTCCACCTGGAGGGAGGGACTCGGGATTGAAGGCCGGAAATAATGAGCGTCCAAACGAGTCTTCCGTGCAAAAAAACTCGATCTCCGGATGTCCCATGCGGTTGTAGTGTCCGGAGCAATCACGTATCTCCGCCAGGTGCATGGCGAGGTCAGCGTCGGTCAAGTTCCCCAACTCGCAAAATTGCTGATAGGTGAGAAATCGGGTTCCAATGTCCCGACTGTAATAATAGATTGAGCGACCACTGATCGGGATCATGGAGGTCTGGATCATCCGTTTCATTTCATCCGGACTCTGGGGCAGGGGGGCAATTCGCCAGTTTTCTCCCCGTTGCTTGATGGCGAGACGCACTTTTTCATTCAACAGATTGAGAAACTTGATCGTCTGCTTTGAAACCAGTTCTTGCAGGAGTTCATCGGCCTCAAAGGCGAGTCCCATGTCTTCGGGATCAGGCCGAATCAGGATACAGTTGTCTTCCATGATCAGATCGACCGACTGCTGCCATTCCAGCATTTCGTCCTCCTCAGACAAGGGATCGAGACCGTTTTGGCGGCGATGGGCATTGAGTTCATTGATGTAGGCGACACGCTGGACGGCATGAATACCGGGTACCGTGACGATGGTCCGGCTACGCGGGAATATGGTTCCGATTCGGGATATCAGTTTCCCTTGATCGGACTTCGCAAGAGGATGCTCGCCGAGAATATGAATATTCATAAGCGTGACAGTCTATCAATGTTACCCAAATCCCGACAACTGTTCGTTTTTTCTGGGTGACAGTTGGGCGCGTTTGAATACCATGGGGGCATGAATTCAGTTTACACCACGACGATTACCCGGGAAGCACGGCGGCGTCATATCCGCATTGACGTGATTGATCCGATCACCCCGATTTTTGTGCTGACTCACAAGAAGCGGCGCATCCGGTGCTACAATGCCCTGACGGATCGCGTGGGGGCGGTGTCCTTCCACATGACCCAGAATAAACGCCTGGCGAATCTGTTTCTTCGTGCCCATGGATTTACCGTGCCCGCCCAAGTTTTATATACCGACAGGAAGGCTGCCGAGCGGTTCCTGAAACGGCGCCGAAGCATCGTGGTCAAGCCCTGCACCCAATGGGGTGGACGCGGGGTGTCGGTGGCGGTCAGAACTCCGGAGGAACTTGACCGGGCGGTTCGTTTCGCCCGCCGCTTTGAAGAGGAGATCATTCTGGAGGAGTGTGTCACGGGGGTTGACTACCGACTGATCTTCATCGATTTCAAATTTGTAGCCGCCATTCGGCGACAATCCGCGCACGTTACGGGGACCGGACGTGATACTGTTCGCGAGTTAATTCGGGCACGAAACCGGCAGGAGCGACCCCGTGATCCCAGTCATATGATTCCCATGGATGCGGAAACGGGAAGGAATCTGGAGATTCTGGGGATGTCCTGGGAGACCATCCCGGCGGCAGGAGCCGATGTCAGGGTTCGCCTGACGTCAAATTATCATACCGGAGGTGATGTTGATGTGGTGACCCATCAGGTCAGTCGCTCCCTCGTTGCCGTGGCCCGGCGCGCCGCACGATGCCTTGGGGTTCCGGTTATTGGCATTGATTTTCTTTTCGATGAAAAAACAGGGCGGTACTGGTTGATTGAACTGAGTCCGGATCTGGCGATTTCACCGCCGGAAGGCGAGGACGTGGCCCGGCATTTTCTCGACTTTCTTTTCCCTGAAACAAAACAGACGGGCGGGAATCGGCAGTGCAAGTGAACGGCGATGAATACTGAATCAACAAAGTCATGTCATTTGGTCGGTGTGGCCGGTGTGGGAATGAATGCGTTGGCCCAGGCGTTAATGGGGGATGGGGGGGACGTCAGCGGGTCGGATCGTTACGAGGATCAGGGTCAGGATCTTGAGGTCATACGCAAACTGAAGGAGGCCAACGTCCGTTTTTTTCCACAGGATGGTTCCGGCGTCACTTCCGAAACCGGCGCCGTGGTGGTGAGTACCGCCATTGAAAAGGACAATCCTGATATCGTAGCGGCGGCGCGTTTGGGGGTTCCGGTTCGGCATCGCGCTGAGATGCTGGCTGAATTGGTCGAAGGCAAACAGGCCGTCGCTATTGCCGGAACCTCTGGGAAAACGACCGTGACCGGGATGGTGGGGTGGATTCTGGAACAGTTGGGTGGAGACCCGACCGTTGTGAACGGAGGGGCGCTGGTGAACTGGGCTGATCATCACCGAATTGGAAATGTCCGGACAGGCCGATCCGGTCTTTGTGTTATTGAGGCCGATGAGAGTGACCGGTCATTGTTGCGCTTTCATCCGGAGTGGGCGCTGATTACGAACATGTCGGCAGATCATTTCAGCCTGTCTGAAACGGAGACCCTGTTCAGGCAGTTTCGTGGACAGGTCAGTCGTGACTGTATCATTGGATGGGAGTGCGGTCTTGCAGGACACATGAAGCCTGGCCTTGGTCATGATGGTTCGCAATTCACCTATGACGGTGTGGAGTTCGAATTATCCCTGCTGGGCGCCCACAATGTGGAAAATGCCATTCATGCCGCCATCCTTTGCAGAAGCATGGGATACGATTTGGGGCGTATTGCTGACGCCTTGAGAGGCTTTCGGGGTATTCAGCGCCGCCTGGAGCGCGTTGGAACGGAGCGCGGCGTTACGGTTGTGGACGAATATGCGCATAACCCGGCCAAAATTGCCGCCGCATGGCGGGCCGTTTCGCCCTATTCGTCGCGCGTGACCGCATTCTGGAGACCTCATGGATTCAAGCCGTTGGCCCTGATGTTCAATGATTTGGTTTCGATGTTCGCCGGAGTTTGCCGCCAGCAGGACAGACTCTATCTGTTGCCGGTCTATTATGCCGGGGGAACGGTCAGCAAGCAGACGGATTCCGATGCATTGGCTTCGGCCCTGAGGGACACCGGAGTGTCAGTGGAGTGGGTGCCTGATTATGACGCCCTGATGAAGCGCATGAGTCTGGACTGCAGACCGGGTGACGTGGTTTTGTGTATGGGTGCGCGTGACCCCGGCATACCCAAGTTCGCCCGGGAACTGGTGGGTCAACTGCGATCGGGTTGAAGGATCATGATTGTTTCAATGTCACTTGTCTCCCGCGTGACGGTTTGCCATACTCCGTGCCAATTCAATGGGATCAACATGGGATGGCGGCAAATTTATGGACACCTTAAAAACATATAAACAACTTGCGTTGAAGCATGGCACTCCACTGTTTGTCGTGGATCACAAGATGCTCCGGAAGAACTACGCCATCTTCAAGAAATACCTTCCCCGTGTTCAGGCATATTACGCGGTGAAGGCGAACCCGGATCCGGCCATCGTTAAAACCCTCTTTGATGTCGGATCCAGTTTTGACGTTGCGTCGATGCCGGAATTCAACATTGTGCATGAGCAAATCAAACACATGCCGGCCAAGCAACGTCAGGAATGGATCTGGGACAAAATCATTTACGCCAACCCGATCAAGGTGAATGACGCCCTGCGTGAGTTGGATCAGTACAAGGCCCTGGTCACCTATGACAATCATGAGGAGATTCGGAAAATCAGGAAGCACGCTCCGAACTCGGGACTTGTCCTGAGGCTGAGCGTCCCCAATACCGGCGCCATGTGCGAGCTTTCATCCAAGTGCGGCGCGGCCTCCGGCGAGGCGGTGGATCTTATTCTTGAGGCCGACAAGGCCGGATTGGTCGTGGAGGGACTGAGTTTTCATGTCGGGAGCCAGACAACCAACTTCGAGAATTTTGTCCAGGCGATCAATCTGGCGGCCAGCGTCTTCGAGGAGGCCAAGGGGCGTGGATACACCAAGATGAACCTCCTGGATATTGGTGGAGGATTTCCCGCGCCGTATGACGAAACGGTGAAACCGTTCAAAGAGCTGGCCCATAAGATCAATGCCGAGTTGAACCGGCTCTTTCCCAGGACCATTCAAATACTCGCTGAACCGGGTCGCTTCATGGTGGCGACGGCTGGCACCGCCATCTCGCAGGTTATTGGAAAGGCCGTTCGCAACGGCAAACTCTGCTACTACATTGACGACGGTGTCTATAACACTTTTTCGGGCATCATTTTCGACCATTGCCAGTATCATCTGAAGGCTTTCAAGAAGGGCCCCGCTGAGATTTGCACGGTATTCGGACCGACCTGTGATGCGCTGGACGTCATCTCCATGTCAGAGGAGCTGCCAGGCACCCTGGAACGGGGCGATCTCGTCTATAGTCAGAATATCGGCGCCTACAGCGTGGCGTCTGCAACGCACTTCAACGGGTTCGCACCCGCCACGATTGTGCATATCAACCAGTAGGTTGGCCTTTCCTCGTCGCCGCCCGTTTGGGCCTGAGGGCAATCATGGGATTGGCGGCGGAGACTGTGACCGTTGCGGTTGATTCAGCAAGTTCAACCTCCAGAGCCCGAACGGCGCCATCGAAGGAGTACTTGCCGCCGGGTTTGATCTCCTTGATGTCCGTCGGCAAACCGATCTTGTCAAGAATGGCGATGAAGGGCTCGGGATCGAGTTCCTCCACGTTCACCATCGTCTTGGGATCCCAAATCCCCTGGGCCACCAGCATGGCCGCGGCCACCGGGGGGACTCCCGCCGTGTAACTGATGCCCTGCGATTCGATTTCCTCGTAACAGGCATGATGGTCGGAGACCTGGTAGATGAAGACCTCCCGTTTCTTGCCGTTCTTCCATCCTTTGACAAAATTCCCGATGCAGGTTTTTCCGGTATAGCCAGGTGCCAGTGTCTTGGGATCCGGCAACAGGGCCTTGACGACCTTCAGGGGAACAACCTCTTGCCCCGTGGTCAGGGTTACAGGCAGGTGTGACAGAAAGCCAAGGGTTCGCAACACGGTAAACACATTGATGTAGTGGTCGCCGAATCCCATCCAGAACCGAATGCTGTTTGCATCGATGTTTTTCGACAGGGAGTGCAGTTCATCGTGGCCATTGAGATAGATCGGACGCGGCCCGGCAACCGGGAAATCATAGATACGCTTGACGGAATGGGTCGGATATTCCTTCCACTGCCGGTCAATCCAGGTCCAGACTTTGATGAACTCGCGGAAATTGATCTCGGGGTCGAAATTGGTGGCAAAATACTTGCCGTGACTTCCGGCATTGATGTCCATGATGTCGATGGTGTCAATCTTGTCGAAGTATCGTTTCTGGGCCAGTGCGCAATACGCATTCACGACGCCCGGATCAAACCCGACCCCGAGAATGGCCGTCAGGCCTTTTTCGCGACACCGATCCCTGCGTTTCCACTCGTAGTTGGCGTACCACGGGGGCGTCTCGCAGACCTTGTCGGGATCCTCATGGATGGCGGTATCGAGATAGACAGCGCCGGTTTCCAGACAGGCCTCCAGAACGGACATGTTGATGAAGGCGTTCCCCAGATTGATCACGATTTTTGATTTCGTGTCACGGATCAACTTTGCCGTCGCCGGAATATCGAGGGCATCAATCTGCCGCGAATACAGTTTTCGGGAGGGATTCTTGAGGTGCTTCATGCGCCTGACGCTCTCGATAATCTCTTCACACTTGGACTGGGTGCGCGATGCAATGCAAATGTCGCCCAGCACATCATTGTTCATGGCCGCCTTGTGGGCCGTCACATGGGCGACGCCGCCCGCGCCGATAATCAATACATTCTTCTTCATCCCTGTTCCTTTCCTTATGAAAGACTGTCGAGATAATCCTTGTAACTAAATTGCCTGACGATATCCAGCTTTCCGTTGAGCCTTCTTACGCAAATTGACGGCATGGGCAAGCCATTGAACCAGTTTTTCTTGACCACGGTGTATCCGGCGGCGTCAGCCAGATGAACAACCGTGCCCGGAGTCAGTCGTTTATTCAAGGAGTACAGGCCGAACACATCACCCGCCAGACAGGAACGTCCAGCCAGGATGACCGGATAACGTCCCGGCCCTGGTGAGCTAACCATTGGACTGGTCCGGTAAATCAGGTGATCGAGCATATGCGCCTCCATGGAGACGTCAAGCACGGCCGTGTCCTGTTCGTTGTGAACCACATCCAGTACGGTCGTCACAAGTTCCGCGCATCCCGTAATGGCGGCCTCACCGGGTTCCAGATACACCTGGATCCCATAGTCCTCGCTGAACTGCTTCAGTCGCCGGCAAAATGGGATCAGGGGATACCCGGCTTTCGTGAAGGAAAGTCCGCCGCCGAGGCTGACCCACTTCATGTGCTTCAGTATGGATCCGTATGTCTGTCCGATCCGGTCCAGTGCCGAGGCAAGACTCTGGAATTCATCATTTTCGCAGTTGAAGTGAAACATGACTCCGCTTAGCAGGGGGGCCACTTTCATCAGTTCATTCCGATTCGTCACGCCGAGTCTCGAGTAACGCCGGGCCGGATCAGCCAGGTCAAAATGGGAGTGACTGATTCCGGGATTCACCCGCAACCCGAGTTGCAGGCCGCGCGTGTCGCGGGCGTATCGTTTCAGTTGGGTGACGGAGTTGAAGATCACCATGTCGGCGAAGGCGCTGACCTCACGAACTTCCTGCCGGGAAAATCCGACACTATAGGCATGAACTTCCTTGCCGAATTTCTCATGCCCCAGTCTGGCTTCCGGGAGCGAACTGCTCGTGGTTCCATCCATGTATTTCCGCATCAGATCAAACACAGACCAGGTCGAAAAGCACTTCAGGGCGAGAACTGATTTTGCGCCTGATAGATCCCTGATCTTCTTGATGATTTTCAGGTTTCTCAGAAGCTTTTTTTCGTCGATCAGATAATAGGGAGTGGATGGGGTCGTCATAGTATTGCTTCCGTCACTTTGAGACAATTCATCTGGCTAACGCAGCGCTGTCAGCAGTCTGGCTTCCACGGCCGACCACGAGTATTCTTGTTGCACATAACGGCAACCCGAAGCGCCCATGGCATGACGCAGATTGGGTTTGGCCAGAAGCAGTGAGAGTGCTTCCTCAAATTCTCCATAGTTCCGGAACCAGAGCCCCCCGTTGGATTGTTGGCAGTGGTATGGCATGACTTCGCCTGAGGCATGCACCAATACGGGTGTTCCCGCCAGCCATGATTCCAGCAGCACGATGCTGAAACTCTCATTCA
>CAYHEL010000069.1:0-9627 GCA_964355415.1 uncultured Verrucomicrobiota bacterium
CTGACTCCTGAATACCTGAGTAGTTACAACTTATGAAACACAAAAAAACGATTGAGTTACTGACGCGCGGAGTCTGTGTCAAGGAGGGGCGTTTACTGGTTTGCCAGAGCCGGGGTTCCGGGAACACCTACCTTCCCGGGGGACACGTTGAATGGATGGAAAAGGCGGAGGCTGCACTAAAACGGGAGATTGAGGAGGAACTCGGGGTTCAGTCCGCCGTGAGGGAATTCCTGGGTTCGGTTGAACACACATTTATGCAGAAGAACCGCCGACATTGCGAAATCAACCTGATGTTCAGGATGGAGATTTCCGCACTGTCGCCCGACCGGGATCCTGTCTCCTGCGAGGAGTGGATTTCATTCACATGGATTCCTCTTTCCTCCCTGGGTCGGCATCATCTTGAGCCGTCGCCTTTACGGAAGTTGATCCCGGCCTGGATCACGGCCGAAACGCCAACCCCGCGATGGGGAACGACGCTCGACTAGCGCCCGCCCTGCTTCAACACGTTTGTGAGCAGGGTCTTATTATTCGTCATGTCCTCTTCCAGACGGGCTGACAAGACGTGATAGACCGGGCCGGGTTTGCCTGATCCGACGGCATGCCCGTCAAATTCCACGCCGGCGACAACATTGATCGTTGTGCCTGTGATGATGAACTCAGCGGCAGACAGAATGTCCGCCCGTGAAATGTTGACAAATTCCACTGACTTCACCGTTCCCGCCGGAATCAGTGACCGGGCCAGTTCCATGACGCGCAACATGGTGGTTCCGGCGAGGATGCGGTCAAGTTTCGGGAACAAGAGGCGCTGATCCGTGGTCACGATGCCCATATTCTCGATCGCCCCTTCCGTGAGAAATCCCTGCTCGTCAAATCCCGCCACAAAATTCACACCCGCATCCACCGCCTCCTTTTTCATGAGGACATTCGGCGCGTAGTTGCAGTTTTTGATAAGGCTCATGGCGGCCGGCTTGGCCGCGATCCGACTGGTACGGATCCGTCCGCCTTCCGGGTGAAGTGTCATGAAGGGCGTGCCCAGTGAGGTGACCACAACATAAAGTTGCGGGGTGGGGCAGTCGTAGGGGTTGACTCCGAAACTGCCCGATCCCCGTGAGACAAAGATACGAACCATGTTGTCGTGTTTTCCCGCAGCCCGCACGGTTTCGAGGATGATCTCCTGAAGTGTGGCCCGTGAGACGGGAAGGGAGAGGGTGAGCGCCTGCGCGGACTGTTCCAGCCGGTCGAGATGGCCTGCCAGATTGTAGAGTGACCCGTTGAGCGTCTTGAGCGCCTCAAAGATGCCATCACCCCGGTGCACCATATGATCATCAAGAGGGATAAGCATGAGCGCGGGGTCGGTCACAAGTCCGCCGTAGAGGCTGGAGTACATGGCGAAATAGGCATCCTGAAAAGGACGGCGCAGGGAGGCCGCCAAGGCGGGCCAGTCTGATTCTGTATATCGTTTCATGGCGCGAAGCCTAGCAGAAATCCGGATTATAGGGTAATGCGTTTCATCAATATTCTTATTCACCCTTGCCGACGGTGGGAGATTATCCTATCACTTCAGCCATGGGATATCATGGGGAGATGGACAGGGAGGATCGGATGGCGGCATGGCGGCATGTGGCGCCGTTTCTGGTGTGGGTTTTGGTCATGAGTCTGCCGATGGCCGACCTGGCGATCCGGTATGCGATCCAGGCAGGGGCTGCGGTCGTGGTTCTTGCCTGGGTTCGGCCTTGGCGTTATTACCCGGCTGTATCATTCCGCTTCCAACCCTGGGCAGTTCTTATTGGCGCAGTGGTTTGTGTAATTTGGGTGCTGCCGGAATCCCCCTGGATGCGAGCCCACCCCGGAATCCAGGAATTGTATGATCGTCTCGCTGTCAGGGGCGGGGATGCCGTTTCCCCGGGGGGGATGAACCCGTATGCTCCCGGGCAATGCGGGTGGTGGCTTACGGCCGTGAGACTCACCGGCTCCGCCTTTGTGATTGCCTTGGCGGAGGAGTATTTCTGGCGCGGATTTCTGATGCGGTGGCTGCAAGGCCGCCCCTTCACGGCCATCGATCCCGGTCATGTGGGGTGGGGCGTCATACTGCTCAGTTCCGTTGTTTTCGGCTTGGAACATTCCCGCTGGGTGGCGGGTATCGCGGCCGGTCTTGCGTATGGCCTTCTCTATAGTCGTACCCGGGATCTCGGAGCCGCCATAACCGCCCATGTCACAACGAATCTGCTCCTGGGACTTTATGTTCTTTTTACGGGGGCGTACGCGTTTTGGTGAGAGCGTCGGGGAAGGCGCAGTCCCGGCAACCATTCCGACTATTCAGGCAGAAATCGTGAAAGATTTGAAGCAGTCCCTGTTGCAGCAATCCCGAATGATAGAGGTCGGGACTATGGTCATGCCCGAACAGGGCGTGGGCCGTATGACGGGCAAAGCGGTTGTCATCCTCTGCAGGAAGTGTTGTCAGAATAGTCCGCCCGGGTTTTAGAAGGGTGGTGGCGGCCATCCAGGGAACCAGCACATTGGTGAGGATCGTGGCCGCCCGGCCGGATCCAATCAGCGCCACCGGGGCAGTTTGGCGTGCCCCTGCGAGACTGTTTCGCCAGGCCCAGTAACTCGTGTTTCCCACCGACTGCAGGATGTTCAGAACGCTCTTGAATGAGGGAGGATTCGTCCGGCAGGAGGCGATGATCGTATCCAGGGGACTATGGATTCCATTGAACAGTTCAGAGGCCGCCATCAGTCGGCGAAGAGGGGTATTGACCGGTCTGACATTGGAGAGAACCCAGTCACTCCTTTGAAGGGACGTGGCCATCCAGGTTGACTGGTGTTTCCACCAGATATCCCAGAGAACCCGCACAAACGAGCGAGTTTCATCATCCCACAGGGGACTCGTGCGAACGGGGAGCAGTCCGGACATGCCGGCCAGGAGCGCGTAGGCTTTGAGAGGATCACGGTCGGATTCCTGGCGAAGCCGGGCGATAGGGAGGCGCCGGGCCAATTCCCGGAAAGGGATTCGGTTATGCTTATACCCGAGCGCGCCCAGAATCTCGGAATAGAGCACTTGCTCCGGATCATCGTGACTCATGGCGTCCGTGAGGCGAGAGGTCTTCAGGCGGAGCCGTTCCTCACCTGCCGACTCCAGCACATCGGTTCGCTGTTCCGGGGTCCACGATTTGAGGAGAGTGGCGCACGGCGGGGCTGGAGAGAGTGTCGCGAATGGATAGGCTGGAAGGTCAAGGCTGTCGAACGAGAAGGACGGGATCTGTCTCAACGGCTGGCGCAGGGCGATTTGAAGAACCGATGGCGGGAGATCCGGTTCGGGAACGGTTCCATCGAAATAGGTGACGTGGGCGATAACCTGACGGTATCGCCGATCGGCGGCATGACCATGGTGGCGCCAGTCGGCGGGACGGATATGGAGTTCGATGTCACCCCTGAAAACAGCCTCATCGGGCGCCGTGCGGAGGACGGCGTCCAGGAAATCAGGTCCTGCTTCCAGGTTCCATCGCCCGGGGTTTTCGACGCTGACGCGGCGTCCATCCGCCGTAAAGAGCGGCGAGGGGCGATACGCGGGATCGGCCCACACGCATCGCAGATGCCGTTCAGACCAGGGGAAAGAGCGGTCGGGCGCCGAGTCCCTCACGCCGCAGACGCCGGGGAGACGCAAGGCGCGATAGGCGCATGAACCCGGGAAAAGATCGCTGCCATAGGAAGACATGCGGTGAGTATTGTTTATATTTAGTATTAATACAATATAATACTCAATACTTAAAGCTGCTGCGTCCGATATACTCTCTCAGCATCGAGGTGCCGGGAACCTCGCGGTCGGAGATGCCGATCAGGTTGGCCATGAAGGCGGTCAATCGGCGGGCCTCCGCATATTCCCGGTCATAGGGTTTAACCTCCATTAATAGCGGTTCGGCGACCGGCTTCAGGACAGCCAACTCGTAATCGAGCGCGGAGTTGAAAATCGCGTCAGCCTCGGATTGGAAGGGAAAGATCCAACGCTGCTCACCGCGCCGGACGGACGACCACATGCGGAGCGTTTTGATCGCCGCGTGGCCCCGGTACTTGTGGTCACGAACCATTCGGCGGATGAGTCGGTTATCCGTTGTGGTGATCCGGTTGTTCGCGTCGAGACTGAGTTGAGTCAAGGCGCTGACATAGATTTTGAACTTTGCTGAATCGGGGATCATGCGCGTCAGTTCCGGGTTCAGGCCGTGGATCCCTTCGATAATCAGGATATCGTCCTTTCCCAATCTGAGTTTTTGTCCCCTGAAAATCTGTTTTTTCGTTTCGAAATCAAACTGGGGAAGTTCAATCTCCTCGCCGCGGGTGAGTTGGCCCATGTGCCGGTTGAACAGGGTGAGATCGAGCGCATCCAGGCTCTCGAAATCGGGATCCCCGTTTTCGTCCCGCGGTGTTTTGGACAGGTCCAGAAAATAGTTATCGAGGGACACGGTGGAAATCTTGAACCCGTTGACCCGCAGTTGAATGGCGAGGCGTTTGGCGAACGTGGTTTTGCCGGAGGAGGACGGCCCGGCCACGAGAACGATTCGAGCCGTGCTGCTTCGCCGCTGGATTTCGTCGGCGATGCGCGCGACGTTTTTCTCATGGAGGGCCTCGGCCACCTTGATAAAGTCGCTGATATCGCCGTTGACGATGATTTCGTTCAGGCGGCCGACGGTGCTGACCCCCATGGCGCGGCACCAGTTTTTTCGTTCCTGAAACACCTTGAAGAGAATGGGAATATCCGTGAACGGCGCGATGGCGGCGCCTGTAACCGGTTCGGGCAGCTGAAGGACAAACCCCGGGGGGTAGTGGATGAGGTCGAACAGGTGGATAGCGCCGGTGGAGGGGGCGAGGGGGCCCTGGGCCAGATCGTAGAAACCCTCGCAGACATGGATCACCACGCGGGGTGGGTTTCGGAAACGAAGCAGGTTCAACTTGTCCGTCTGTCCCGCCTCGGTCAGTCGGCGCGACACGTCGGCGAAGGAAACCTTCTTGCGCTCGATGGGAATGTTGCGGGCGATCAGCGCTTTCATGTGTTCCCGGATCGCGTCGAGTTGATCGAGGGTGATTCCGTTGTCCGGCTTTCCTGCCACCGGATTGAACGTGCAGTAGAGTCCATTCCCGACCGCGTAATCGACGGAAAAACTGGCGGCGGGAAAGCGTTCCTTGACGGCTTTGGCGAGGACAAAGGCGATCGAGCGCTGGAAGACATGCCACCCTTCCGGTGAGGCCATGGTGAGGAGCCTGATGTCGCCATCCATCTCCAGCGGATAGTCAAGGGAGCCGATGTCATTGTTGTTCAGGGCGGCGATGTAGGGGAGCCCTGACGCGTCGGTAGCGGAGGGGATGATATCGCGAAGTGTGGAGCGGACGGGACACTCCACCCTGTGTCCGTCTTCAAAGGTCAGCGTGATGGTGTTGGCCATGGTGATTCTCCTCGTTACGATTCAATCCCCCGGCGGCCCCTGACACCGGCATGGTAGTAGTGTTTCGCGCATCGCATCTCGGTCACGAGATCGGCGCGATCCTGGAGCGCCTGACCGGCTCCCCTGCCGGTGAAGACCAGTTCCACCGAGTCCGGTTTTGCCGGGATCAGCGCAAGAAGATCCGCTTCAGTGAATAGTCCCGCCGCCACGGCGGTGCAGGCTTCATCCGCGATGATCAGGTCATACAGTCCTGAACACAGGGCCTTGGAGAGAGAGGCCAGTCCCGCCTGGCCGGCCGCGACCTCACCCGGCGAGGGGATGCCGCGGATGAATTTTCCCGTGCCGTACTGTTCGACGATCACGTCCGGGAAGCGCGTCCTTAACAGGCGGATTTCGCTGTACTCGTGACCCTTGATAAACTGGCCGATAAAGACCCGCAGGCCGGCGCCCACGGCGCGCAGGGCGAGACCGAGTGCGGCGGTGGTCTTGCCTTTGCCGTCACCTGTATAGACCTGCACATAGCCTTTCATGAGGTTCCACTAATATCCTACCCCGGAACTCGGATCAAGATCAAAGGCCAAAGGAATAACATCGTGTACTCGACTTTTGTTTCCTTCTTCCCTACACTTCACGGCAGTTCAACCCCCTCTGTGGGTGGAGTAGGGATGCGTATGGCCATTGTTGATGAAAGCAACCAGCAGGGAGATCTGGAAAATCAGGTCTGGAACGCCATTGCGGCGTTTGAGCAGATCGTTGAAATGATGCCGGACGACCGCGTTTCACTGGAAGCCCTGTCTCATGCCTACGAGCAGGTTGGCGATCTGTCACGGGCTCGTGATCATTTGAGTCGACTCGTCAGCGTGGTGATCAACGCGAAGGATCGTCCCGCCGCCGGGTTGCTTCAGGAACGAGTCATGCAGTTTGCGGTTTCGGATCCTATTTCACGGGATATCGAGGCCAGACTGGAGGCCTTTCTTGCCCTCGGTGACGAGCCCGTCAAGCCCCTCGAGCTGCCGCCCGAATCCCGTCTTCCCGGGGCGTTCAAAGTGGATGACCCGGAGCAGAGAAACGCCCATGTGTCGGCCGAACTGGCTTTTGCGTGGAATCTATTTCAGGCCGGTGAATTGACTCAAGAGGAGTACGCCACGGTTGCCCAGGATCTGGGAACCACCTCCGGTAAATCGGCGCATGTCACGGTTTCAGTATTGCACGCCCTCCATGACCGGGAGAATCGCTCACTGGATCGTATCGTGGGGTATGTGGCGAGGGATGCGGACGTTCCGGTTATTCCACTCTCTTTGTTTGATGTTCAGGAATCCGTTTTCCAGTTGCTTCCGCGGGACTTCATGGTGCGCTATGGCGTGATGGCGTTTGAGGTCATGGGAAATGATGTTCTGGTCGTTGTACTGAATCCCTACGACAAGGCTTTGCGGAAAAAAGTGGAGGCGATTATTGGCCGCCCATGTCATTACTGTATCACCCTGCCCGCCGAGTTTGACACAACGCTGGATCGGCATGCGGTAAAAGAGGAAGCCCCCAAGCCGTCGGAAAAGCCGGCGGCCGTCACTCCGTAGAGGAGCCCGCGCTGAGAACCCGATCCTCACCCGCGTAAACCAGTTTGACGCGCTGTTTTTCGATGGTCACGACTTTGACGTTCTCGATACTGTCACCCGGACTCAGCATTTTTCCGTTGATGATAACCGCACTATGACCGGTTTTCCCCCCTCCGATGATTCCCGAGATCAGCAGGCGCGGCCAGATCACCGGGAGAATCGCTTTCTCCGGGGCAGGCAGAGGCTGGATAAAGGCGGGGCTGGGAGGGAGATTGGTGGGCGGCGGAGTTGTCGTCGCGGTGGTGACGGACTGGGTTTCCGTCGCGCTGACTTGGATCCCCGTGGCCGAGGGGTGGTTTGTCGGGGTTAACACCCTCTCGATGAGCGCCGTTGATAGGGTCGCCAAACTAGGCGTCGCTGTTGTGGGACGGTTGGTTGAGTCCATGGTGGACGTTACCGGGGATTGGCGCCAGAGAGTAAAAACCCCGTAGAAGAAGAGCAACAGGATCACGGCAATGATGACGATCCCGCTAACGAGCAGTCCTGCCAGAAGTCTCCAGGGGCGCGTCGTCGTCGCGGCGTTCGTCTGTTCCGTTGCAGACGAGTCGGGTTGAGGCAGGGGGGGCGGTACGGCGGGAGTTTTTTTCGCGCTTTCTGCCTCTTCCTTCTGTTTTCGCAGGGCTTCTTCGATCAGACTCACGGTGCTCTCCTTCTCCTCCGATTAGTCGTCATGGTCATGTTCGTCATGGCAGGCGTCATGAGCCGTCCGCCGGGTCAACTTTTCGAGCAGGCTTCGGGCCGTATCAGGTGGCTCCCTTCCCTCCTCAAGGAGGAGGACACGTTCCTTAATGTATGTGCGTTTCGGGAAAATGGCGAGCGCGTTGTTAAAACAGCGGATGGCGTCGGCGCGCATGCCCTTCATTTCGTAAAGAAAGCCAAGAAAGGAGAGGATCTCGGCCTGATCGAGTGTGAACTGGGCGTCAGGGGTGGTGGCGGCGGGCGGACGTGACTGAAACTGCAACGCCGAACTCAGGGAGTCGCGGGCCATATTGAAACGACCGCTGCGAATGAACAGTCGGCCTTTCTCGAGGGGGATTCGGTAATCACCGGGATTGGATCGCTGGGCCTCGTTCAGGATTTCCCCTGCAAGATCATCCCGGCGGAGCCCTGTTTCGGCCCAGAAGGCGGCCACGAGAAAGGCATCCACATTCCGGGAATCGGTCCGGGTGGCCAGTTTCAGCCACGGCAGAATTTCGGCGCTGCTCACGCCCTCGGCATGGGCGTGGCGCTCCGGGGTGAGGGTGTCCTGCCAACGTTGAAAGAAACTGTGAGTGGAGACCCGGGGTTGGAGGTGTCCGACTCCTTTGTGGAAATAGAGGTCGGCTTCGTTGAAAAAATTATGGCTCAAGGTCTGGCGACTTTCGCCGAGCATCAGGGTGGTAATGCCCGGATCCGCCGTCGTGCCGTGGGAGGCCGGGATCAGGTGGCAAACCACCGTGAAGGCAAACCCCCAGGCAAGGAGAAGGGTGGCGCCCGCGACCTGGACTGGCGACAGGGACGTCACAGAACCTCTCCCCGGGAAAACCGGCGTTTCCTGTAGCCCAGCCAGGCCAGAGTCAGAAAGACCACGGTCATCAGGAGGGCGTAAAGAAGGATTTCCCCGATAAATAGCCACCCGACGCGACCCCAGTCATGAATCAGTCGGCGGCGCAAATCAAACACTTCAAAATGGGGGAGCAGATAGTATGCGCCGAATAAGAAGATCGATTCCAGACCCCGCGTTCCAACGAGCATGGCGGGAACCCGGGGCAGGAGAAGAAATGCCGAGCCGGTAGTGAGGTAGGCGGTGACCAGGGCGGCATCCCGGTTCAATCGCGTAGAGAGGGCGATTCCCAAAGCGCATACCATGGCCAGGGCGCCGCCATGGAGCAGTATCGCCTGTGCCAGGGTGCCGGCATCGAACGCCCCGCCCTTGAGCCAGACGCCCGAGAGGAGGGTCACGTAAAAGCAGATCAGGGCAAATCCGACGCCCAGCCATGCGCCCAACCATTTTCCGAGGATGAGGGTGAGTCGCGATACCGGCATGGCGAGGAGGGGAAAGAGGGTGCCGCGTTGCGCCTCCTGGGGGAGTTGGCGAACCGAAATGTTGACGGCGAGGATCCATGAAAGAAGCCAGACCCCCAGAAGTCCCACATCCTTGGCGTAGCCGGTAATTCCCGAAAGCCCGAAAACATCGACGGACAGCAAACCGGCCAGCAGTGCGGCCAGGAGAATGAGCAGGACATAGAGTTCCTTGCGCCTCACCATTTCCAGCCAGACGATGGATGCCAGTGTCAGGATCCGTTTCATGGCGCCACCGTGTTGATAAAGAAACGTTCAAGACTCTCGCCACTCGGAACCAGATCGGCGATGGCTCCCTCAGCCAGAAGGCGGCCTTTCGCCAGGATGGCGACACGGTCACAGACCAGTTCAACCTCGGAAAGTTCATGGGAGGAGAAAAAAACCGTTTTCCCGGCCTTCTTGCGGTTCGCAATGAGACGGCGAATGTCGCGGCGTCCGAGCGGGTCAAGTCCACCGGTCGGTTCGTCGAGGATCAACAAGTCCGGATCGTTGATCAGGGCCTGGGCCAGACAGATCCT
>CAYHEL010000070.1:0-9548 GCA_964355415.1 uncultured Verrucomicrobiota bacterium
AGGTGACGGCGTATTTTTCCAGAATACGCAGGGTCGGGGTGGTCTTGCGTGTGTCCAGAATGAGGGTTCCATACCGTTTGACCTTATCCACAAATTCGCGGGTGCGGGAGGCGATACCGGTCATGCGCTGCAAAAAGTTCAGAGCCGTCCGCTCGCCGGTGAGGATGCCCCGAAGGGATCCCTCGATGGTCATCATCACCTCATCGGGGTTCACGGCGGCGCCTTCGACAACACGCCCCTGACAGTTGATCGAGGGATCCACGGAAGCAAAAACAGCAGCGGCGACATCGAGTCCCGAGACCCTGTAATGCCCCCGTGACAAAATCACAGCCCGGCCCCGCACGGTTTCTGGAACGACGGCCAACGACGTCACATCGCCACGTCCTACATCCTCCTGCAAGGCCCTGTAGACCAGATCTTTCACAACCGAATTGTCGGAGATTTTCGTCATGCGACCCCTATCCTCACGTCACAACCCATTCACTCGGCATATGACAGATGCCTTCAAAATTCTTCGTTGACTCAACTCCGATTGCGAAGGCGTTGTCCAACCGGTGATAGTTCACCCTGTGATCTGCGGAATGTACCGAGAACGAGAAAAAGTAGGTTCCTCGTGCCAGGTTCAAATGTGGAATCCGGAGAACGACGGAGCCCGATCCCGACAAGGCGGGAATCCCGACTTTTTCGATTTCCGTATTGCTGCCATGAACGAGCCGTCCGCCCTCGTCACTGATCCCGAATCCGAAAATCGAGGCACCCACCGGGGTCTTGACCTCATAACCAAGTCTCACAGTGATTGGACCGCCCCAGTCAAACTGGGTGGTTGCTACGCCGTGGTGATTGAAAAATTCGGCCCCGGTCAGCACCACCTCGCGGGTGCCCCACTCGCGGCGGCGTTCAGCACTGGCCTGATTCCTCCAGAACGACTCATACTGCCCGATGACCTTCCCGGGATCGCCATGCCCCAGCACCCGGCCATGATCGAGGAACAGAATCTGATCACTGACCGATTGGATCGTGTTTAAGTCGTGGGAAATGATCAACATCGTCTTTTTTTGTTCACGAAACTCACTCATCCGTCGCAGGCATTTCCGCTGAAACGAGGCATCACCCACGGCCAATACTTCGTCCACAAGCAATATGTCCGGATCCACCTCCACGGCCACAGCAAAACCGAGACGAACATACATGCCCGAGGAATAGTGCTTCACAGGCTGATCCATAAACCGTCCGATGTCCGCAAATTCCAGAATGGTATCGAACCGACGGTTCATCTGCTCGCGGGTCAACCCCATGATGGCGCCCGCCAGGAAAACATTCTCACGCCCGGTCAAATCCGGATGGAAACCGGCGCCGAGTTCGAGTAAAGACGAAATGACGCCTGAGGTCTTGAGGCTCCCTTCGGTGGGCATCATGGTGCCGGCCAGCAGGGACAGCAGGGTGCTCTTACCGGCTCCGTTGGCGCCAATCAGGCCGAGCGTCGTGCCTTGTTCAACGGTAAAACTCACATCCTTGAGCGCCCACAGATCACGATCACCGCCTGACTTTCGGATGGTATCCATAACCATGGATTTCAGGGTTCGCCCGCCTGCGTTTCTCAAGCGGAATCGCTTCCCTACACCGTCTACCCGTATGGCTATGTTACTCATGAATGACCTTGATGATCACAGTTCATCCGCAAACCGGGACTGAAGTTTTTCAAAAATGGCAATTCCCCCCGCGCACACCACGGCGGCGACTCCAACGGAAAGCGCGACCAAGGACAGGGACGGCAGAGGACTTCCCAGCAGGGCGGCCCGGTAAAGCGCAAGAATTCCGGCCATTGGATTCAGGAAATACAGGGTTCCGAGAAGCGGATGATGATCGGTTATCGATGAAATCATCGAGATATCGTACACCACCGGAGTCAGAAAGAACCAGGCCATGGTAAAAATGCCGGTCAGATGCTGGATATCCCTGAAAAACACATTCAAGGCGCATAGCGCCAGACTCACCCCCGTACAGAGCGCCAAATGGGACAACATGGCCAGGGGAAGCCACGCGATACCCCCCCAATGCGGGCCGTCAACCAGAAGATACACTCCCATGACCAACAGAGAGAGCAGGAAATTGACGAAATTGGCCAGCACAATGGAAAAGGGAAGCAACGCACGGGGAAAACAGGCCTTCTTCACCAAATTGGCATTACCGATAATGGCAAACGATGAATCTCCAAGACACATGGCGAGATACTGCCAGACAAAGATCCCGGAGACCAGAACCGTCATCGGCATCGGGAACTTCATGATGATCTTCATGAACAGGGCATAGATGGCGATCAGGAATACCGGGCCGAGAAGCGTCCAAAGGAAACCCAAAACCGATTCCTTGTAACGAATTTTGATATTCCGAACCACCAGCATGGACAATAAGTCCCGCCGCACCATGATGTCTTTGATGAATCCAACCATAATAGAGGTCTGATAGTAAGGGGATGAACAAGGGGTGTCGAATGCTTTTTACAGGGGTTCTGCGGGGGTCTTGATGGGAAGAACCCGGTGGGCCACACTGATGTTGAAAACCGAATCGGCCGGCAACACTTCGCCGTCGACCTGGGCGGGCTCGGGATGATCCATCAGGATTTTGAACTCACGTCCCTGGATCTGCATGGATCTGCGGTGCAAGTCGGCTGAAAGATCCCTGACTTTGTCCGGGTTATGGCGGATGGCTAGCAGATAGCGGGCCAGATAATCGGCATGGGCGTTGAAGAGAACCAGATCCAATAACCCGTCGTCCGGATAGGCGTTCATGCTGAAATCAAAGTCACCGGCATAGATACGGGTGTTATTCAGAACGATATTGATCAGGCGACCCTTGTACCATGAGACGCCATCGACAATGATCTCGCCCTCCACCGGGGCATGTTGAAAAAAGCGCGAGCCCCAGGAGAGCGTATAGAGAAAACGGCCTCTCGCCAGAGTCTTCAAAAACGGAATTCTCTCCAGCGCCCTCTTCTGCGTGTTGCGCTCGATCAGAATTCTGGAATCAAGCCCGACGGTCAGGGCATCGGCAAAATAGGCGCCATTAATGACCCCCAGATCCAGACAGTAATCGGCGCCATGCATGATGGTGGACACCGCACGCCTGAGATCACGGGAGCAATAGTCATCCTGAATCCGGATTCCCAACGATTTGGCTATGTCATTCCCCGTACCCATCGGAATGAAGGCGTATCGAGGCAGGGGGGCTGAAGGATCCTTGGCGCGGTATGCCATGAGCCCGTTGATCACACCGGCATGAGTTCCGTCTCCGCCGATCCCCGCCACCACTTCATAGGCTCCGCCCCCGGCGGCCTCAAGACAGACCTGAACCTGATGCTTGAGAGAATGCCCGTCTTTCCACGACAGCAAGTCGAAATCAGCGCCCTGCCGATGAAGAAGATCCGCGACCTCGGGCCACAGTTTAGCCGCCTGCCCCCCTGCCGCACCGGGATTGAGTACACATAATACTTTCATGGCACACCCCATAAACCTATAGCCACCACCATCCTCGACGGCCTTATTTCGAGTCTTCCCTTCCCAATATTGCCATACCGGTCAAATAAATGAACAAAAAAACGCCAGTAAGGCTCCGGGCCCTACTGGCGTAATAAGTCCTCGAAAATCCGGCTACTTCTTAATCTTGGCCGGCCTCTTCAACATCAGACGAACTTCAAGCGGGTTCATTTTCTTGACCTTGTCCTCGGAAACTCCGAGTTTGACCAATCGAAGACGCTGAACCTTTTCGCGACGCTTCTTGTCCGACGTGCCCTTGACAGGCCGTCCCGCACGAGTATCTCCACCTTTTCCAGACATATCACACCTTCCTCTGACTGCATTGCTTCATTAGTCTTGTGCAACGGATTGCACGGTCGCACACCATGCCCAGAAACAATCCCTGAGTCAACATCATTCGGAAAGACAGCAAAAAAGTCAGATCCGGTTTAAATTTACTTCGCTACAGCCTCAATCTGAAGTTCGATTTTGACGATATCGCCCACCACCAGGCCACCGGCATCCAACTTCTGACTCCAGAGCAAACCGTAGTCCTGCCGGTTGATCGCGGTTGCGGCGCTCAATCCGATCCGAGTCTTGCCCCAGGGATCCTTGACCGGGCCTTCCATGCTTCCTCTCAATTCGATCTCGCGGGTTACGCCGTGGAGGGTGAAATTCCCCCTGACCACCCACTCCTCGCCATCCTTGCGGGCGGAAAGAGTCTCGAACTTGATTTCGGGATATTTCGCGGCATCAAAGAAATCAGGACTGCGCAGATGCTTGTCCCGCGCCTCAATATGCGTGTTGATGCTGGCGGTTTGAACCGTCCCCGCAGCCTTCGATGCCTCGGGTTTTTTGGCATCAAACTCAATCGTGCCGCCAAAGTTTGTAAAGACTCCCTTGACCGTGCTGATCGCCAGATGTTTGACCGAAAATCCGACCGTGCTGTGCGAAGCATCCACCTCATAGGTGTCCGCCCCCGCGTTCATCGTCAACGCCATCATTCCCGCCAGTACCACCATTGCACATCGACTGTTCATCCATGTCTCCCTTTATGAATCTGATAACCCACTTCTTCGATATCGTTGCGCAGCCCCATCCCGATGTCAATTCCCGAAAATACCGCGCAGAAGTTCCATCAGGGGTTGCGGCCATATGCCGAGTCCGAGCATGACGGCCATGCAAAGGCCCATCGCCAGTCGAGTTGGCAACGACACTGGTATGGGGGGTTCCCCGCCATCGGCGGCCACGAAGGCCGCCTTGATGACACCGACATAGAAGAAGAGTGAAATCACGGACGCCAGAGCGCCCAGAACGGCCAGAACATACAAGGCGCTCCCGCCCTGTTTCACCAGCGCCAACAGAATGAAAAACTTGCCCAGCGCACCGCTCAGTGGGGGAACGCCCGCCAGGGACATCATGGCCATAAACAGCGCCAAAGCCAGAACCGGCGACCTCCGGTACAAACCATCCAGCGTGGCGCGCCCCGTCCGGCCTGTCGCCTTCGCCACCGTCGAGATAACCCAAAACGCACACAACACCGTGAACAAATACTGCGTGAGGTAATACGCCAGCGCCACCCTGCCCGGCGCCGTGCCAACCACAAGTCCCATCAGGAGAAAACCGGCATGGGCAATGGAGGAATACCCCAACAGACGCTTCAAGTCCGATTGCGCCAATGCGCCCAACGTCCCGTAAAGCAACGTTATCCCGGCCAGCCCAACCATCACCGTTAGACCGTTCGATCCATACGGAAGGAGTCCGGCGCCACCCAGCCGAAGGAGCAGTACAAAACCGGCAACCTTGCTACATGACGCAAGAAAGGCCGACGCCGGGGTCGGCGCACCCTGATAGACGTCCGGCGCCCACACCTGAAACGGCACCATCGCCAACTTGAATCCCAGGCCCAGCAGGACGAGCGTTGATCCGAAGCCGTAGGCGCCGGCCGTGCCGCCGCCGGCCGCGAGAGCCGCCCGGACGGCATCAAACTGGGTCTGCCCGGTGGCCCCGTAGATGTAACCGATGCCATACGCCGTCAGCGACGCCGAGATCGCACCCATGACCCAATATTTCAAACCGGCTTCCAACACCACCACGTCCCGGTTCAGAAAACTGTTGAGCACGTAAAAACAAAGTGTCACCAGCTCCAGCGCCACAAACAGGCAGACGAACTCATTCACCGAGGCCAGCACGAGCATGCCCGCCGAGGCGAACGTCATCAGCGCAAAAAATTCCGTTCCTTCGGCACGAATCACCGGGGATTCCATGGCCAGCACTATCGCGATGCAAGTACCCGCCAGCAACAAACGCTTAAAGAACAAGGACGATGCATCCATCCGGTAGAATCCGCCGAAAAGCGGCTCCGGCGCCGGTTGCAGCAGGAAACTATAAACAAACACGGCCCCCACCGAGATCGCCATCAGGCCTCCAATGAGACGGGGGCTCACCCGTGGCAGGAAGGCGTTCACCAGTAATCCGGCGACACCCAGCAGGACGAGCATGATCTCCAATTGTGTACCGTAAAATTCCATCAGCGCTTATCCATCGTTGTTCGATTGACGTGAGCAGAGTCATGCGTGGCGGTCAATACGGCCACACTCCGTTGAATGGGATCCACCAGTAGCCGCGGAGCAACACCCACGGCTAACAGCGCGCCAAGAAGAAGCAAATAGGGAAGTCGACTCATGAACGTTCGGGCATCCAGAATCTTGAGGATATCCACCGCAGGGGGACCAAACACCCCTTCCCGTAAGGCCCTGAGCATGTACACAGCCGTCAGAACCAGCCCCCATGCTCCCGCCGCAGTCGCCACCCTGAGCAGAACCGAGTCATTCATCCAGGCGCCCGCGAGTACCATGATCTCACTGACAAACCCCGCAAAACCGGGCAGTCCCGCGGCGGCAAGGGCCGCGATCACGGTACACCCCCCGATAAACGGCGCGTGTCTTGCCAGACCGCTGAAACGGGTGATCTCGCGTGTGCCCGCCTGTTCCTCAACCGCCCCCGCCAGGGCAAAAAGCAGAGCCACCGAGAGGGCGCCCGCGAACATCATCACCACGACGCCACCCACCCCGACGCGGTTCATGGCGGCAATACCGAGGAGGATATATCCCGCGTGACTGATGGATCCATAACTGATCAGGAGTTTCCAGTCCTTCTGACGCAGCGCAATCAACCCGCCGTAAAGAATATTGATGATCGCCAGCACCGCCAGCAACGGTATGCAGCGATGTGCGCCGTCCGGCAAAAGCGGAACGGCGAACCTCAGAAGACCGTACACCCCCAGTTGTTTCAAGACTCCGGCGCTGAGCATGCTGACTGATGTCGGGGCGGCGGCGTACGCCGGAGGCGCCCAGACATGCAGTGGCCACACCGAAATCAGCACGCCAAACCCCGCCAGCAGCATCACAAACAACACGCTCTGCTCCGCCACCGGGAACGGGTTCCTCTGCAAACCCTCGCGCAGCGCTGACAGATCAAAACTCCCCCCGTGAACGGCCAGCACCATGAATGCCAGCAAGACCAGTACCGCGCCCGCCGCGACAAACAACGTCATCTGCATGGCCGCACGGTCGGATGATTCCTTCAGACGGCCCCACCCGGCGATCAGCAAGTAGGAGCACAGCACCTCAAACTCGGCAAAGAAATAGAAAAAGAAGAGATTGGTCGAGGCGAAGGCGCCAAACGCTCCCCCGACCAGCGCCAGATACAACGCATAGAATTGCCGGTCGCGTCCCTTAAGATCACGACTGACCAGCACCCCGGCAAACGCCACCAGAGCCGTAAGCAGGAAGGCGGCCAGCGAGATTCCGTCCAGTCCCACGGAAAACGATATCCCATACCCCGGCAACCAGGGAATCGACGACATGAACTGCGCCCCTGACGTATTTCTATCATAAGCAAAGAACAGGGCCGCCGTCATGGCCAACGTCATACTCGTCACCGTCAGCGCAAGCCCCCTGGCAATCCGCACTCCACCCGGAAGGGGCAACAACAGGGCCGCCGCACCCAGTGGAAGCAAAATCGTTAATAGCAACAGTGTATCCATATCTCAACCTGCCAACAACCAGAGCAACAGCGCCACGACTCCTGCACCTGTGACAAAGAGAGTGAACCGGAGATCGCCGGATTGAACTGTCCTCACAGCCCAGCCCAGCATCCGTGCCGTTCCCGTCAATCCGCCAACACCCGCCCCGCGGATGATCCATCTGTCAAACGTCTCACACACGAGGGCCGCTCCGCCCTGAACATTTTCGATCAGCCACCCGTAGCACTCATCAAAATAGAATTTGCTCTCCATCAGGCGATAGCACGGCCCCAATCCCTTCCGCAACACCGCGTCATCAGCCGGGGCTTTCCCGTACACCATCCAGGCAAGGAGAAAGCCCATCACGGGAACCGCCAGAAAACCGGCCATGACTTTATCCGAATGCGCCACGGCATGATATTCAGGACTGAGAAACCGGGGCACTTCGGCATACCACCCGCCGACAACGGACAACACGGCCAGAAAAACCAGGGGCAAGGTCATCACCCATGGAGACTCACCCGCATGTCCAGCCAATCGGCGATCCCGTGCTTCGCCGAAGAAGACCACCCACAGCAACCGGCCCATATATAATGCCGTCAGAAAAGCCGTGACTAACCCCACCACCAGAAGGGCCGTGTTCTGCTCCAGGGCCAGCAGAAGAATCTCATCCTTACTGTAAAACCCGCTCAAGGGCCAGATACCACCCAACGCCAGGGTTCCGATCAGAAAAGCGCCGAACGTCAACGGCATCCGCTTCCACAAGCCACCCATCTTCCAGATGTCCTGTTCATGATGCAGGGCCATAATCACACTGCCTGCGGACAGGAATAGCAACGCCTTGAAAAACGCGTGGGTTGTCAGATGGAACATGGCTTCAGTTGACCCGCCAAGGCCGACGGCCATCATCATATACCCCAATTGCGACAACGTGGAATAGGCCAGTACTCGCTTGATATCCACCTGTGTCAGGGCGATGAGGGCCGCCATAAGGGCCGTCACCCCGCCGATCCAGGCAATACCCGCCATGACCACCGGACTCGCGGTGATCAGCCAGGACACCCGGCACAGCATATAGACGCCGGCGGCGACCATGGTGGCGGCATGAATGAGCGCACTCACCGGCGTGGGACCCTCCATGGCGTCGGGCAACCAGACATGCAGGGGAACCTGTGCGCTCTTTCCGGCGGCACCGCAGAACACGAACCCAGCCGTAACAGCCATAACCAGCGGAGTCAGCCCAAGCCCCTTCCATTTTGCCCCCAGTACAGCAAAATCAAAGGTTCCTGCACAGACCCAGATCGTCAGGATTCCCAGAATCAGACCGGCATCGCCGATCCGGTTTACAATGAAGGCCTTCTGCCCTGCCGCCGCCGCTGCAGGCCGCTCAAACCAGAATCCGATCAGCAGATAGGAGGAAACACCGACCAGTTCCCAGAACATGAACATCTGAATGAAATTCGGCGAAAGAACGACGCCCAGCATCGAAAACGTGAACAACGACATAGTGGCGAAGTACCTGGATATCCCGGAATCCCCCTTCATGTAGCCCACCGAGTAGATCTGAATGGCGGAACCGACGCCGGTCACCACGAGCAGCATGAGCACGCTCAACCGGTCCACCACCGCCCCCCACTCCACTGTGAACGTCCCCACCGAGAGCCAGACCTGGGGAGCCATCACCACACTCATCCCGCCAACCACGGCAAGAAAGAGTTTTACCGAGGCCGCAAAACTGACCAGCGCCGCTCCGATCGACACCGCAGCGCTCACCGTCGGCGTGCGCCGTGTGAACAGAAGGATGCCGAGCGCCGCGACGAGCGGACTGAAGAGCACGATCCAGGTTATGTGTTCAATGGTCGGCATTCAACCTCTTAACGTCGTGAATTCATTCACCCGGGTGGAGTTTCCCTTACGAAACAGTGCCACCACGATGGCCAGACCGATGGCAGCCTCGGCGGCCGCAATGGCCATCAAAGCAAAACTGCTACGCATCGATAAACGCATGA
>CAYHEL010000071.1:0-9524 GCA_964355415.1 uncultured Verrucomicrobiota bacterium
CTGGGTTGTTCCCAAGGGATTTATGTCGAGCGAGGACCGGGGCCGCATCAACGTGGCCACGGAAGCCATCGAGGGTATTTCATTTGACTCCATGGTCATCCATCAGAACCAGATGATCCGGATTCTCCAGGCCGATCCCAATATCCAGAGTTTCATGTCCAGCGTCGGCGCCCGGGGAAGCAGCGGGGGGAATGTCGGCCGGTTTATGGTCAGTCTGAAACCCCGCCGTGAACGCCACATGAGTACGGATGAGGTGGTTCAATCCCTGCGAACCAAGCTCTCGGGGATTGTCGGCATACGGGCCTTCCCGGTCAACCCCCCGTTGATCAATATCGGGGGACGCTCCTCCAAGAGCATGTATCAGTACACCCTTTCAGGCACGGATACGGCCGAGTTATACCGTTCGGCAGACCGGCTGGTGGAACGTCTCAAAGAGTTGAACACCCTTCAAGATGTGACCAGCGACCTGCAGTTGAAGAATCCGCAACTCAATGTTGTGATCAACCGCGACCTGGCGTCCTCATTTCAGATCACGGCTGAGCGGATTGAAACGGCGCTGTTCAACGCCTATGGGAGCCGATGGGTGTCCACAATTCTATCCCCGAACAATCAGTATGCCGTGATTCTGGAGATGCTTCCGCGCTATCAGACTGATCCGTCCGTGCTATCGTGGCTCCATCTCCGCGCCGGGGATGGCCGTATGGTTCCTCTCGATGCCGTGGCGCAATTGAAGAATGAGGTGGGGCCGGTGACAATCAATCATACCGGTCAGATGCCTTCGGTGACGATTTCCTTCGATATCCAACCTGGTGTGGCCCTGGGACAAGTCGTCGATCAGGTGAATGCCGCGGCCCGGGAGATTCTTTCGCCGCGAATCAGCACGATGTTTCAGGGCACGGCGCAGGTGTTCCAGTCATCCTTTCAGGGAATGGGTTGGCTCCTCGCCTTGGCCGTTCTGGTGATCTACATTGTGCTCGGGATCCTGTACGAGAACTTCTTTCATCCGGTAACAATTTTGTCCGCACTTCCCTTCGCCGGGGTGGGTGCCCTGGCGACCCTGATGCTCTTTGGCGCTGAACTGTCGATCTACGCGTTCGTGGGCATCATCATGCTTGTGGGACTGGTGAAGAAGAACGGCATCATCATGATCGATTTTGCCATTGCGGCACGCCGGGATCACGGAAAATCGGCGCGGGACGCCATCTATGAGGCCTGTCTGGTCCGGTTTCGTCCGATCATGATGACCACCCTGGCGGCCCTGGCGGCCGCGATTCCGATTGCCGTCGGATATGGCGCCGGCGGGGAAGCCCGCCGCCCGCTCGGGTTGACTGTGGTGGGCGGCTTGCTGTTCTCGCAGACGCTCACCTTGTATGTCACTCCCGTGTTCTATCTCTACATGGAGCGACTGCAAGAGTTTTTGAGAAAGAGGCATTAACATGAAAACCTCGCGCATACGGGTCTGCCTTTCGGGTTTCTTGTTCCTGGCGCTGGCCTTGCCCCCCTCATCGTACTGTGCCGGAAGCAACTCGCCTTCATTCCGTATCTCGGTGTCCGAGGCCATTCTGACGGCGTTGGAACACAATGCCGCCTATCGTGTTCAGCGCCTTCAACCCCGGATTGTGGGGACTCGCGAGGAGGTTGCCCGGTCGGTTTTTGATCCGGTTTTGTTTGGAGGGATTTCCCGGGATCGCCAGACGGGTCCCCAGTTTGCGTTTCAATCCGGCACCAATTCTACCGATGTGATATCGCGAGATGGCACAACCTTGAAGGCGGGCGTGATGGACACCCTGCCCACGGGAACCCGGTTGGAATTGAGCGGACAGACCGATGTTGATCACCCGGTGTATAACCACACCGCTTCGAGGATTGGCCTCTCCGTGAACCAGCCTTTGTTGGCCGGCGCCGGAATGAATGTGAACCTTGCGGTATTGCGGCAGGCGCGGCTTGACACGCGGATTTCGCTCTACGAGTCGAGAGGCTACGCACTGGCTCTCGTGGCGGAGGTGGAACGGGCGTATTGGGCGCATGTTCAGAATCGCGATCAGATTAACGTGTACCGGGATTCCCTTCGTGTGGCGGAACAGCAGTTGGAGGAGACCCGCGAGCGTATTCGCGTGGGCAAACTGCCTGAGTTGGAAGCCGTTGCGGCAGAGGCGGAGGTCGCCTCCCGCCGCGAGGGATTGATTACTGCGGAAAGTCATTTTTCGGCCTCTCGCCTGCGGTTGCTTCGTCTGTTTATCGGCCCCCAGCCGACAACATGGACGCTCACTCCGGAAACGACGGAGGAACCGGTTTCGCCGGATAAGCCGCTGGACGATGTCGAGGCGTATGTAAGATCCGCCTTGGCCGGGCGTCCTGATCTTAAACAGGCTCGTCTTGCTTATGATCGGGGTGAACTCGAAGTGGCTCGGACCCGAAACGGCTTGCTTCCAAGAATGGATATGTTTGTCACGTTGGGCCGAAGTGGTTATGCGTCGTCTTTTGACGACTCCATGGAGGGGCGGGACGCGAGGGGATATGACGTGGGTGTCGGGATGCAGGTGGCATATCCGCTCAAGAACCGGGCGGCAGGCGCCGATTACCGGCGGGCCGTTGTGAGTCGCCTCCAGGCCGAAGAGGCGCTGACGAATCTCTGTCAACTGGCGCAGGAGGATGTGAGGGTGGCCTGGGTGATGGCAGAGGGCGCGAGGGCCTTCGAGTTGGCGGCGCGGGTCACGCAACGACTGCAGGAGCGGAAATTGGAGGCGGAACGCTCCAAGTTCAAAGAGGGCAAATCCACGTCCCTGCTTGTGGCCCAGGCCGAACGCGATGTGTTGGCCAGTAAGTTAACCTCCATTCAGGCGGTTGTTTCCACCCTGACAACGCGAGTCGATTTGTACCAGAAGGATGGCTCGCTTCTCGCCCGTCACGGCCTCGTCATCCCGGAGGAGTAGGAGTGGTCGCTTCGATGCGCTCAGTCAGGTCTGTGAGTATGTTCATGTAGTTGATATAGGCATCGTAAGGGGATCCATGAGAGCGCACAGTCGCGACCGCCTGTTTCCGGGTGTCCATGGAGAGAAAGTAGTCGGCATCCTGCAGGAGGCGCCAGGTTCGCAATAAGGCTGGGTTATGGGCCATTTTGACGGCCTCCTCCGCCAGATAGAGCGCTTGGAAGGCATCTTTCTGCATTTCATTCCCAAGCCAGGCTGTCAGGTCGTGAGGGGGAAACAGGGAATGGAGATGCGGAGATGACAGAATTGATGATGCCTTGTTCTCCCGTGCCACCTGGGACGGCGTCATGAATGTCCCCCTCTGTTCCGAAAGGATGTTCCCGGGCAACTGATCCAGATAGGCGAGCAGGTCAGTTTCATTGAAAGGTGTTTCGCTGTTGGAATCCAGAGCACAGAACAGACCGATAACCTTGCCCCGCAGCGGGACGCGGCCAAGACCCGCGGGATCGAGGGGACGAATGAGTAGTAGTTTCGCGCTGGCGCAGGAGGCGGGCCTGTAAACATGGCTCGGACTCAGATTATCAGGAAGCAACCCGGCGTTTCCAGCGAGGATGGCCTGATACCCCAGGGTTTCGATTTCTCTCGCCAGGGCATCGCTGTAGATCAATCCGGTATTGGCGAAGGCCGTGGGTTCGTGGCCGAACAGGACGTTGAGTCGGTTGGCCTGCAAAACGATTTGTTCCTTGAATTCCTGGATCGAGCCGGCCGAGGACAGGGAGTGATGGTAAGGCGAACCGAGAAATTCCACCCCTCCCGTGTCGGCGAGCGCCTTCAAGAGATCCAGGACGAGGGGTTGTGTCTGTTCACAGGAGTCAAGAAACGAGCCCGACAGGATGAGCGCGATTCTGAAATCGCCCTGATAGTGCGTGATGCGCTTAAGCAGGATCTGAAGGACTGGCAAGACACGTTTCCCGACAGTGATGTTGAGATCTTCTCGTGTTCCGGCCTCGTCCTCATAGACCGAGGTCTCTCCAATGTCGAAGAACGAGTAGTGCTTCAGACGGCAGGGCTGATGAATGTGAAACGATAGGCAGAATGCAGGCATGGGGAGGTCAATCAGGAAAGGAGTTTGTTGTAGATTTGTTGAATGCGTTCCGCGGCGACTTCCCAGCGAATGGATTGCAGCGCCTTGCGGCTGTTGCGGAGCATCTCGCGCGTCAGGGCGGGATACTTCAGGACTGCCAGAATCTTGTTTGCAATATCGTCAACGTCCCAGAAATCCACCGTCATGGCGTTGGGAAGTATCTCATTCACCCCCGCCTGTTTCGATAGAATGACGGGGACATCATAGACCATGGCCTCGAGGGGCGACAGGCCGAACGGTTCCGAGACACTGGGCATCACATAGAGGTCGCACATGGCATACATCCGCTCAACGTCGTGACCGTTCAGAAACCCGGTGAAGTGAAAATTCCGTCCGAGGCGCAATTCGCCGACACGCTCAATCATGCGTGGCAGCATATCCCCGGATCCGGCCATGACGAAGACAACGTCGGGCGCCTTTTCCAGGACGCGGGCCGCCGCCTCGATAAAATAGTCCGGGCCTTTTTGAGCGGTGATCCGTCCAAGAAAAAGAACCGTTTTTTTGGTATGGCGTCGGGGAACGTGATAGGCCTTTCCCACCTGGCGTTGGGAAACGGCGTTGTGAACGACCGAGACTTTTCCGGGATCGATTCCGTACTGCTCGAGAATCAAATTCCGGGTATAGTGGCTTACGGCAATGATATGGTCGGCCGCCTCCATGCCCAGTTTTTCGATCTCAAAAATGCTACGGTTCACAGCGCCGCCGCTCCGGTCTGATTCCACGGCATGAACATGGACGACGAGGGGTTTCCCGGTGGCCCGCTTGGCGCGAATGGCAGCCAGGAAGGTCATCCAGTCGTGGGCGTGGATGATGTCGAACTCCTGGGCGATGGCGAGATCTTCGGCGATCTCGCTATAGCGCGCCACTTCGGCCATAAGGGTCGCGCCATAATGACCCGAAGGGGCGATCAGGCTGGGTGTCCCGGGATGTGCAGACTGGGTTTGTAGAACCCCATTCAGGATAGTCTGATACTCGGCGTCGTTCAGGTAGGGGCGAAGGATGGAATCCACCGGCTGGAGATTCAGCGCCTCGAAGAACTCCTCAACGGTCTGCGGGCGGGGAACCGACGCCTGTGAGGCGTCCACCAAGTCAACATGGGTCTGGCGTTGCGGGTTTTCACTTCGTGGCACCACGAAGGTGATGTGGTGCTCATGACGGGATAGCGCACGGGTGATCTCGAAACAGGCGGTTCCCAATCCACCACTGATATCGGGAGGAAATTCCCAGCCAAACATGAGAATCTGCATGGAGATGTGCCCTTAGGCGATGCAGTCTGTACGCCAGCAGCAGGTCAGGTAAGGGCATGACTCCGTACCGGTTCCGAAACACAGGGTGTTTCCCTCCTTTTTTTGGATGAGCAGGATCAACTCGGCTTTCTTTAACTTACCGGGGTTAATCCCCAGTTTTCTGGCTCGTTCTTTGACCTCGGTTGCTTTCATGGCCTAAACTCCTTATTTGATGAGATAGCGCATCCTAACGGGAACAGGTGCGCCCGAAAAGAGAAAAAAGACGGATCAGTTCGGCGCTGCTCCAGGCCTGAGCGGGACACCCATTGGGCCGCTGTGGCGAATCGCCGTCAAAGATCTCGGGTACATTGATGAGCCCTTGCCCCATCAAACTGTAGTCAAGAAGAGGTTGCAGTTCACGGGCAAGCGCTACCGCCTCCTGTTTCGGATCGCTGGCGACCTTGAGCAGGCCTTCGCCATAGTGACCAAGCAACCAGGGCCAGACGGTTCCCTGATGATACTGGGAGTCGCGGGTAGGTTGATCGCCTTCGTACCGTCCCTGATAGGCCGGATCACGCGGGGATAGTGTACGGAGCCCGAACGGGGTAAAAAGTTCCCTCCGAACTGTTGCCATGACCTTCGTCTGCTGTTCCGCGCTCAGCGGTGAGTAGGGGAGGGATACCGCCAGGATCTGGTTAGGCCGGATTGATCGGCACAAAATGCCGTCCGCAAAGGAATCGGCCAGGCACCCTTCCTCTTCCATCCAAAAGATCCTGACGAAAGCTTCCCTGAGACTCGGCTCCAGGCCAACGGGGAAAGGGACGGGTTCCCTGAAGTCCAGCGCCAATTGCCTCATGAAACAGAGGGCGTTGTACCAGAGCGCGTTGAGATCCACGGCGAAGCCATGACGCGGGGTGACGGGTTCACCCCGCGACGTGGCATCCATCCAGGTCAGTTGCGTGTAACGGTTACCCGCATGAAGCAGGCCGTCCTGTCGCATTCCCGTGTCAAATAGGGTGCCGGTCATGAATCGGGTAAGAATGCGCTTCAGAACCGGCCAGAGGTGGTTTCGCACCGTCTCTCGGTCCTGCGTAAACTCGAGATATTGTTGGACGGCCCAGAAGTACAGAAGCGAGGCATCAATGGAATTGTAGGCGTGTTGGGACGGATCGGCGGCAAAGCAGTTTGGAATAAGACCGTCACGTTCATGAAGGGCGACGGACTTCAGGATTTCAGCGCCCAGTTCGGTGCGGCCGGAACAGAAGGTCAGTCCAGGCAGACTGATCAGGGTATCGCGGCCCCAGTCGTCAAACCAGGGGTATCCGGCGATAATGGTGGCGCGCTCAGCGCCCGGCGTGCGGATGGGAAAATGGCGGCCACTCCGGATGAGGGCCGGCAGAGGCGCCTCAGCGGGCGTGTTGGCAAATTGCCAGGCAATGGCCGCCGCCGTGCTGGCATCCGCCCGCCGGCGGTTCATCTCCTTTTCCCACGCCTCCTTCAAGTTCCGTTGTTCGGCGAGGGAGGCGCAGACAATGAGCATGCCACCGGGTTGAAGCGTGAATTCAAGCCACCCCGGAGAGAAACAATCCTCATGAAAATCATACCCGCGCGCTGACTCAACCGAATACTCGATATTACGATACCAGTCCGGCGCCGACGTGAATTTCGGCATCAACGTGGCCTGGATAAACAACCGGGGAAGTCCTTCATAGGGATGAATTGAAAATCCGCGGAATACCGGGGTTGTGGCAAACCGGACGTACCCGTCTTCACGTTTGAGTTCATGGTGGCGGCGAAAGGCGAGCAGCGGATTGAGGCGGAGCCGGATGGGCCGGGGCGCCCGCTCGAGGTCATACCGGATCAGCACAGTGTTCTCGCCCTGAACCATCAGGATGCGTTTCCGAAGACGTATCTCATCGACCGAGTAGAGGAAAACGGGGCCTTCCGCGAGTTGAAATTCACGCAGAGCGAGGTGTCCCTCGGGATGGATGACGCCCGGATACCGGTTGCAGGAGAGGGGCGATTCACGCCCCCCCGACAGTATCGCGTCCTCGAACTTCGAAAGCAGGGTGAATCGGCCCGCGGGATGATCAAGTCCGGCCACGAGAAGTCCGTGGTATTTTCGCGTGTTGCAGTTGTGCAGTGTGCTGGATGCGTATCCGCCCAGGCCGTTTGTTTCGAGCCATTCATGCCTGAGCGAATGGGTGAGGTTCTGACAGATTGATTCCGGAATGACAGGGATCATGGCGAACTTGTCGTGGAGTCTTTCGGCCCATACTTGGCCAGGCGGCGTTTATGGGCCCAGATATAGATGATGATGATCAAAACGCTCCCCGCGATGACGCATAGCGTGCCGATGTGGGAGTACCTCTTGATGAGATCCAGGTTGCGGCCGCATGTATAGCCGATGCCGGTCAGGATCGACACCCAAAGCGCCGAACCGATCCCCGTATAGAACAGAAATCGGGACATCTTCATGCGAACCAAACCGGCGGGAATGGAAATGAGATGCCGGACAACGGGGATCAGTCGTCCGGTAAAGGTGCTGATTTCGCCGTGGGCATTGAAGAAGCGTTCCACCATCGCGAACTTGTCCGGCGGACAGAAGAAATACTTACCGTATTTCAGGAAAAAGGGACGCCCGAGCCGCATGGCCACGGTGTAGTTGAGGAGGGCGCCCAACCAGCTTCCAAGAACACCGAGCGCAATGACGGCGGCCATGCTCATTTTCCCTTCCGCTACCAGATATCCCGCCTGGGGCATGACCATTTCGCTGGGAATGGGAAAGACAGAACTTTCCAGCGTCATTAGAAACACGATTCCAAAATAGCCAAGGTGTTGGATGAGATCCACGTTCCAATGAAATAACTGTGCCAGCAAATCGCTTATCATAATCGTTTTTTCTCCTGTCGAATGACGGTAACACGGGGGGGCGACGGAAACAAGAATGAACCGTGTCGAAACACAATATCATGACGTTTTTGACAGGCTTTTGTTTGATGCTGTCATCCTCATTAGTCTTGACCGCATTGCCGATTTCCGATTCAGTGTGCCGCTGAACAATCAAGAGCTTGAGGAGACTATGATGATGACGTGGAATGAGATGACTCGAATGACAAGCGCAGGGGTTGTGGCGGGCTTTATTCTTGGGGGTTCCGTGTTGGCGGGAGAATCAGGCGACTGGCCCCAGTTTCGCGGATCGGATCAGAGTGGCGTTTCAATGGAAACCGAGTGGAATCCTCAGGCACTTGCCGCCGGGCCGAAGGTGCTCTGGAAGGCAGACGTTGGCGCCGGCTACTCCGTCGTGTCCGTCAAGGGCGACAGTGTGTTCACGATAGGCAACCATACCAACAGCGATACCGTCATTGCTCTGTCTCTGAAAACCGGAGAGATGCTTTGGCAGCATACCTACGCGTGTCGGGGCGGCAGTTACGCCGGACCCAGGGCCACTCCGGCAACAGACGGCTCGGCTGTCTATTCCTTGAGCCGGGAAGGCCACTTGCTATGCCTTGACGCCAAGACCGGTGCCGTGAAGTGGGAGAAGCAGATCATGAAGGAATTTGGCGCCGAGAATTTGAAATGGGGGTTTTCGGGATCCCCCGTGATTAAAGGCGACAAACTTCTGGTCAACGCGGCCGAACACGGGATTGCCCTGGATCGGAACACCGGAGCCAAAATTTGGGCGAGTCCCGCCGGAACGGGCGGGTATGCCTCGCCGGTTGTGTTCAACAATGGGAAAGTGGACTGTCTGGCCATCTTCGGTCAAAAGGCCCTGATGGTTGTCGAATTGGAAACCGGAAAGAAGCTTGGCGAACGTTCATGGGAGACCAGTTATAACGTTAATGCGGCGGATCCCATTGTCAGCGACGGCCTTATTTTTATTTCGTCCGGATATAACAAGGGCTGTGCGCTGGTGGATGCCCGTGGCGATTCACTCCGTCAGGTGTGGATCAATAAAGACATGAGGAATCAATTCAGCAGTTCTGTTTTGATCAACGGCTATCTCTACGGGTTTGATGGGAACACCGGGGGGGGCTCGTTGAAGTGTCTGGAATTCGCCACAGGTCAGGAGAAATGGAGCGAAAAGATCGGATTCGGCGCCTTGACCGCAGTGGGTGAACATCTGGTGGCGATCAATGAGCAGGGGGATCTGTTTGTAATCAAGGCCTCTGCCGCCAAATACGAACTGGTCTCTTCCGCGAAACAGGTTCTGGACAAAACGTG
>CAYHEL010000072.1:0-8184 GCA_964355415.1 uncultured Verrucomicrobiota bacterium
CGATAAACGCCGCATCTCCTTGGCCCTCTTCCAGGCAAGCCTCCAGATAGGCCGCCATTTCTTGAGGGTTCCGAAGATGTTCTGCCACATCATAGCGACTCGTTTTTGTTTTGCTCATCAGTTATCTCCTACAGGTTCCGAGCCAGGTGCAAAGCAACCCTAATGTCTCTCTCTTGCGTGCGTTTGTCGCCACCGGCTAAGAGAATGACGATATCACGTCCCTGCTTTTTGAAATACACCCTATAACCCGGCCCGTAATCGATCCGCAATTCGCTAACACCTTCGCCAACAGTCTTGGTGTCTCCGGCGTTTCCTGCCGCAAGGCGCTCGATCCTGACCTGGACCCGCGCACGTACGCGAAAATCTCTCAGGTTATCCAACCATTTGGCAAAGACCTCCGTCTTTCGGACTTCAATCATGGAAACCAGTGTAGCCTTATGGATACATTCTGTCAACTACCTAGCGACATTATCTAACGAAGATTGACAGGAGGTTCAAGCACTGGGTATCGCCACTTGCATCAAAGGACAGAATGGGCCTATATTAAGACGTAGTGTTGACATGATTACGCAAAAACAAATCAGAGAGTTTGGACAGCGGTTGGCGAGGGAATTTAAACCGTTGAAAGTTGTCTTGTTCGGATCCTATGCTAATGGGAAGCCGAACCCTGATTCTGATGTTGATCTGTTGGTCGTCAAGCCGCTGGATGGCAACCCTGTGGATAAATCGGTGGAGATGAGACTCAAGCTTCAGCCGCCATTTCCACTTGACCTATTGGTTCGCACGTCGGCCAAAATCAAGGAGCGCCTTGCCATGGGGGACGACTTCATTAAGGACGTTTTCATGAAGGTAGCCGGAGAAAATCAAGCAGGCAGAGGTTCTTCGCGATGCATGCCTGATATTGCGCGCTGGTGATACGGCAAAGTCAGCCAGGGACGAGTCTTCTGGCTACACCCAATTGCAGGCCAAAACTTTGAATCGATAACACTAAGGAACCGATATTCTGATTTCAAACTAATCGAACCCATATAAATAGAGCCTTGATCCCTGCTCGGATTTTGTGACACTCCATTGGTTTTTCAAATGGAGGTGAGTTGTGGGGACGACAGCAAAAAGGGCGGCTAAAAAGGCGCTCCAAAAACCACCCGCGCCACGGGGGTGGAACACGACCGACGAGGATGAAATCCGGATGCGCCAGTATCGGGCCGCCAATGAGCCGATGGACATTCAGGCGCTCGACAAGGACGATGCGTATTATTCCACTTATGCCCTAAGCGCCAAAACTACCCTGAATCCGTATCGTGTGGAAATCCGATCACTTGACCGTTGCGAAAACACCTGCACGTGTCCGGACTTCCGGGTAAACGGCTTGGGAACCTGCAAGCATGTCGAAGCGGTTCTAGCCAAACTCCGCAGGAAAGGCGCGAAGGCGTTTACCCTCGCCACGGCGGAGGGGCCTTCCCGCGCCGAGGCGTATCTGGTGCGCCGGGGGACGGCGCCGGAAGTTCGTTTGCTTCTGCCTGCGAGGACGCCAAAGGTCGTGAAAAATTTCTTCAGTCCTTTTTTCGGAGCCGATGGCCGTCTGTTGGGCGAGTCGTCATCCGCCTTGCCGGCCTTGGTGCGGGCGTGGAAGCAGGCGCTCGGCAAGATACATCAAGGCGCCCGTTTTTCCTTTGATATCGAGGAATGGGCCGCTGACCTGGCTCGCCGTGCGGCCCGGATCAGGGCGCGGGAGGATTTTCTTGCCGACGTGAAGGCGGGTAAGCGCTCGATGGACATGGTCAAACACAAGCTCTATCCCTACCAGCAGGACGGCATGTTGCACCTCGCGTTCGGGGAACGGGCGCTCTTGGCGGATGAAATGGGCCTGGGCAAGACTGTGCAGGCCGTGGCCGCTTGTGAATTATTACGGCAGTTGCGTGGCATCGAGAGGGTTCTTGTGGTCTCGCCCGCCTCGCTTAAGGCCGAATGGGAGGAGCAAATTGCCAAGTTCACCGGCCTGCCGTCGAAGGTGGTGTGGGGGAGCCGCCAGGATCGGCTGAAGGCCTATCAGGAAAAATCCTTCTTTTATCTCACGAACTATGAGCAGGCCCGGGCCGATGTCGCCGATATGAACCGTCTGATCGCTCCGGACGTGGTCATCCTTGACGAAGCTCAGCGCATCAAGAACTGGCAGACACAGACTGCCCAGAAGATCAAACAATTGTCGAGCCCTTACGCCTTCGTGCTTACCGGAACACCGTTGGAGAACCGGATTGACGAGGTGTATTCAATCACCCAGTTCCTTGACCCCACCATTTTCGGGTCATTGTTCAGATTCAACCGGGAGTTCTATGAGCTTGATGAGGATGGTCGGCCAGAAGGCTTGAAGAATCTGCCCGAACTCCATAGGCGGCTACGTCCCATCATGTTGCGGCGTCGGAAGGACGAGGTGGAAGAGCAATTGCCGGAACGGACGGTCAAAAACTATTTCGTCGGCATGGATCCTGAGCAACGCGCCCGCTATAGTGAATTCGAATATGAGGCGGCCAAATTGATCTCCGCCGCCAAGCGGCGCCAGTTATCGCCGGAGGAGATGGAGAAACTCCAGCGCATGTTGAGTTGTATGCGGATGGTATGTGATACGCCGTTCATACTCGATCCCAAATGCCGTATTTGCCCAAAACTGGGGGAACTGGCCGAGATCCTGGAGGATGTCCTCTCCGGCGGCGACAGCAAGGTCATCGTATTCTCGGAGTGGACGGGAATGCTGGAACTGGTTCGTGACCTGGCCCGTGAAATGAAGTTAGATTTCGCCTGGCATACCGGTTCTGTGCCGCAACAAAAACGGCGGGCCGAAATCAACCGATTCAAGCAGGATTCCAACTGTCGCATGTTTCTCTCGACCGATTCCGGCGCAACCGGACTAAACCTCCAGGCGGCCAATGTGGTGGTCAATCTTGATTTGCCTTGGAACCCGGCGAAACTCGAACAACGAATCGCGCGAGCCTGGCGCAAACACCAGACCCGCGCGGTGCGGGTCATCAATCTTGTCACCGAGGATTCCATTGAGCATCGCATGATTGACATGCTGGCGCAGAAGCAGCAACTGGCCGACGGGGTGTTGGATGGTCGAGGCGACCTGGAGTATATCAAGTTACCCAGCGGGCGGGCCGCGTTCATGGCGCGCCTGCAAGCCCTCATGGGCGACAAGGGCGGCGAAACGGCGTCCGTTTCCGTTCCGCAGGCCAAGCCCGCGTCGGCACCGGTTATCCCGCCGGAAACCGTGTTCACGCAAGACTTGGTTGCCCGGCTTGGAACCCGGCTGGCGGCCTTGGAGTACCGTGTTGGTGGCGGTGGGAAAACGGTGTTCGTGGCGGTGGTTGACGAGGTCGAGCAAATCCGACCCATGGCGGAACGGTTGTTGAAAGATGTTTTTGGGGGTGTAGCGGCCCCCGTCTTGGAGGTGCTTGACCGCGCCACCTACGAGACGATTCAGCGGCTGATCGGGCAGGGGTTTCTGCATCCCGTTGCAGGCGGTACCCGGTTATTGCATGGCGGCGAGGCCGCTATGGAAACAGGACGTGCTGTTCGCGAGCGAAAACTGGGCGAAGCGAGAAAGGCCATGGAGCAGGTGGAACGGAAGCGCCGGATGAGCGACGTGTTGAAGGCCGGAGGATTCTGTGTTGAGGCTGTGCCACCCCTTCGCGAGGCTGTTGAATGGGCGCTGAAGGCCGTCGTCCGACTGACCGGGGATGGTGCGACGGCGGAAGCCGGGGAGACGCCGCTTTCCGCATTGAAGACGGCCGGGCGCAGCATTCTGCCAGATAACGCCGTGGAAACGGCGACCCGATTCCGGGCATTGGCGTCCTCGCCCGAGGAACCCGGCGAGGCCATGGCGGGTGAATTGTTGAAAGCCGGTTCCGAACTTGTCGATGCGGTCCAGAAGGCCATTGCCTGCGCCGCGCTGGAGTGAGGCGCAAAAACACTTTCCATCCGCACCCCATCGTGACGCGGCTTACTTAAAGTTCGCCCTCCCAATAGATCATCATGTCTCTCCCGATGATTTCGGCTGGAGGGCAAGGTTCATCCGAGCCGCGTGGGCAGGGTGTCGAATGTGATATGGTCGTGCCCGGTCAATGGTGGTAAGAACTTTTACTTCCTCCGAGGAACAGCCCTTCCGTGATCAACCAAATTTCACAGTTTCAGCTTGGCCGTGATATGCCGGACAAAATCGGAGAAGTCCGTCAGTCGTGTGGTCACGATTGAAAACACGATGGCCCAATCAATGTCCTGATAGGCATGAACCGAAATGTTTCGAAATCCGATGGCCTTTTTCAGTTGGTTGGCCACATCCTCGGGCAAGTATCCTTCTTTCCGAAGTTCTTCAAAACAGGCCGCCATGGAACTCGGCGCTGGCGTGTTGCGGTCTGCCAAAATATGGGCGGCAATGTCCACGCAGAGTTGGACGGCGCGCTCCAGATTGATTGAGATGATGTCCTGCAAATCATAATCATCAATCAGATTCTCGATGGATGCGGGGATCCGGGATTGAATGCGGGCGACGCAGTGTTGCAGCGCTTCCATCTTGGCGAGAATGACCGCGTTATCCATGGGCAAAAGCCTCCAAGCGTTTCCTGACGATCATATTCCGGATTGGCATCATATCAGCCTGATCATAAAGCATCTTAAGTATCAGGCGGGCGTATAGCATGGGATCCTTGTTTACCAGAACCAGACCCTTCGTCAGACTTTGGTGGAGAATAGTTCCCGAGGCGCGGTTCAAATCCACCAGGTCGACAGGCTGTCCGATACGTAACGCCAAGGCGTCGATTAGATCGATCTTCTCTCCGGAGGTCAAAGGGCGGGACGCGGCCACCGCCACATCGATGTCACTGGAGCATGTTTGACGTCCGGAGGCGATTGAGCCAAAGAGAATGGCGACTTCAATATACTCATAACGTCGGAGCACTTCTTCAATCTGCTGTTGTGACGAACGCATTGGGCGATCCTTAAATGAAAAGAGTATCCGGAGCCATGGCCTGAATGTCAAATTCCGATATTTCAAAGTTTGAGCTTGTTCAATCTGCTTGGGTGCGGGTAAAACCTTCGTCGCATGAAAATCGATGACAGGGATGCACCGTCAGAATCCAAAGGCGAGGATTATTGGGCCGTCCGTCTCGCGGAGGCTATTGCCACCCATGACGGAAGCCCCGTCACAGATCAAGCCGGTCTCCTTGAAAAAGGATGTTGAGGCCCCCAATCCTCCGCTCCCGGTGGTCCGTGAAGCCACCGTTCCCGCCCTGCGCCGTGTTACCGCCTGTTCATAGTGTGTGCGACGACCGCCTCCACGTGGTTTGTTGCGATTGCCTGGGTGCCTGTTCGGGCTGTTCAAAATCCTATTGCCGGGCCTGCCACCCGAAAGGGTGTCCGCAGTGTCGGCCATAATCCGATAAGGACCGGAATCTTTCCATTGACGCCGGATAAAACCGCAACGTTTATCACCGGACGGAGCCGGACTTTTGAGGTCACCTCCTTGGATTTCGAGGAGTACCTTGTTTTCCGCAGTGTGCATTTGGGGCAATCGGACAGACCGCAGGCACTGCCAGGGAGCCGGCTGCGGAATACTCCACCGGGTCAGGTCGTCGCCGCACAGTCCAATTCGGTCCGCCACCGGGACAAATGGTTGTGTCGCGTTCTGGTTAGTTTAGGAATGGACAGTCGGCTTTGACAATGCTGCACTGTGTCATAGTAGAGGTACAGGACGGAGGGGCGTTACGGGTTCTTGCGATGAATTCCACGAAGAAAGCGCGGGCCGACAGATCGATCGCCAGTTCGCCCTCTTCCTCGCCGATTTGATTGGGTGGTCCGTAGGGTGTATTGTTGGCATCAACGATATAGATGCGGCCGTCCTCACGGTCTCTCAAAATATCCAATTCTCCATAGTCCAGTCCCATTCGCCGGGCAAAAAGGAGTGTCAGGTTCACTTCGAGGTCCGTTAAGACCTGACGAGTTTCCAACAGATTAACCCGTGAATTCTGATTAGAGAAACGAGTCTCCTGGGGACGGTGTTTAAGATAGGCGAACGGTATTCGATTGCCGATGATGGGAACCCGGATGTCTTCCACAAATCCTCCGCCTACTGAATTATTGATCAGTTTCTGGTAGACCATGCCTGGTTTGAGGGCCTTGACGGGACACTGGATGACCTGGCCATCATGTTTGGCATTTCGTTCAGCCTTCATGACGCAGGAGCCCTGATAGATCAGGGGGGGCACTTCAAGGTTGTAACCAAATACCCCCAGGAAAACACGGCTGACATTGGACTTCAGGCAGGAGAAGTGGGTGTCATTGACGATGTGGCGAAGGCCGACACGACGGCGATCATCCGCCTGAATACTGTACTCCGACCAAGGAGCCCATTTGACTGCAACACAACAGGCCTCCGGGGGATCGCCGCTAATCTCGATGTTCAAAACACGCATCATCTTTGCGAAAACCGATCCCTGCAGGCAATGATCCATATCCCCCAGAAGAAAGCACCGCCTGCAGCCGGGTTTGGGTTTCCGATATGGCTTCACGGCCAGGAAAGTCGGATCCGTCTTCATCTCCAATTCATGCCTTTCATGGATCAATGGCATGATGCAAATTACTTTGAAATACAAGGTTATTTCTGTGCTTAATGCATTTTTGCCGACCTTGTACTTGCGCTCGCGGTCCGGTTCTGACACCTTTATGCCTCATGAATGATGGAATTGCCCGGATAGGAAGGGGTCGTTCTGACCGCCGTTAACCTTGCCCCGAGGCCGTCGTCATGGTGATTGGGAAATGGAGTTGCAATGCCACCGGCGATTGAGATTTGCCATATTGCGAAGCGGTTCGGCGCCGTGACGGCGCTGGATGATGTCTCTATTTCCATTGAGGCGGGGGAAATGTTCTTCCTGCTCGGACCCTCCGGATGCGGAAAGACGACCCTGCTCAGGATTCTGGCTGGACTTGAAACGTCTGACTCGGGGGACATCCTGTTTAATGGGCGCGACGTGGCTTCGCTTCCCGCGCATGAGCGAGGCGCCCCGATGGTGTTCCAGAATTATGCCCTCTGGCCGCATCTGAATGTGCATGACAACATCGCCTTCGGCCTGGTGGAACGCAAGATTCCCCGCCGCGAGATTTCTGCCCGTGTTCAGGATGTCCTTAAACGTGTGGGTCTGGACGGATTGGGCGTCCGGAAACCAGGGCACCTGTCGGGAGGACAGCAACAACGGGTGGTGTTGGCGCGCGCCCTGGTTTTGAATCCTGCGATCATTCTTCTGGATGAACCGCTCTCGAACCTGGACGCCAAATTGCGGGTGGAGATGCGGCAGGAAATCGAAAAACTTCGCGAGAGCACCGACATCACGTTCGTGTATGTCACCCATGACCAGGCGGATGCGTTATCCCTGGCTGACCGGATGGCCGTCATGCAGGCCGGGCGGGTAAGTGCAATAGGAACGCCCCTTGGACTTTATGCGCGTCCCCCGAATCGCTTCTGTGCGGACTTTCTCGGGGAATCCAACCTTCTTGCGGGACGCATGGAGTGCAAAGCGGGGAGTACGGAGTGTGGCGTGGAGACGCCTTTGGGAACGTGGCGGGTGGTGGATGCAGGGAAGCGGCCGCAACACAGCGAAGTCCTTTGCCTGGTGCGGCCTGAGAATCTCCAACCTGTCACTGACGGCGGGGCCGGGATGAATGTGTTTGACGCCGAGGTCAAGGGGCTCCGGATGAACGGGGCCACCGTGACGGTATGTCTGTCGGCGGCGGGAGTGGACTTGCTGGCCACCGTTCTGACGCAGAATAGTCTCGGGTTAAAAAAACGCGACCGGCGCCGATGGGGGGTGGCGTTTGAGAATATCGTGCTGATGGATCCCTCGTGAAAGAGGAACCGGTCGCCTAAATCCGGGCCTTCTTCTTATCCCGCTTCGCCTGCTTTTTCTCGGCGGGTGTTTTCAATGCGACTTTCTTCGTTTCGCGTTTGGTGTCTCTTGCTTTTGACATGGTCTGTGCTCCTTTGATGTGACGTGTATCGGCTCTCACTATACAACAGACGTCAGACTGCGGAAACAGGATTTACGGGTAGAGTTTCGAGGCCTGCCTGATGGCCTCGGCGGCAATGGCATTGCCCGTGGCGTTCCAGTGCCGGTCAGTTTTGAGATAACAGGAAGCCCA
>CAYHEL010000072.1:8284-9406 GCA_964355415.1 uncultured Verrucomicrobiota bacterium
TGGCGTGCATGATTCGGCCATAATCATAGTCATCATCGAGGAAATCATTGTCTGGCAGGATCGAGATGATGAGCGCGTAATGCTCGAACTCCCTTGCGAGATGCTCGTACAGCATCAGGTACTGAGTGGGGCCGAAGGAACCCGACGTTCCGAAATTCAGATGTTCCCACCCCGTGGCGCGCTCAAGACGGTCGCTCATGCGATCTTCCGTGGCTACGCCCCAGCCTTCCATAAAGGAATCTCCGAGAACGACGACCCGTTTACGATCCCCAGCCGACTTGTCGCGCTCGCGATCCCTCATACCCCATGAGTTGGCGTGGTAGGTTAACTTGTAGTCGGGTGAGACATGTTTGAAGGAGGAATGCGGATCGTGCCAGACCCCGAACCAGGGATTGCTATCGGCCCAGAAACGGGAGCCGATATTACCGAGACAATAGGCGGGCTTGGGAATCTTTACTGTGCCGCGGGCGCAAAGCCAGGCAAGCCCGGCTTCCAGCAGGACAAAGGTCAGGACGGCGCTAAGTGTCAACCGGATCAGAAATGTTGCCAAGGTTTTCATGTCGTGCCATTACGGCTTTCCGTTGTTGTGCCTGATGAGAGTATTGACACGATCGATTAATTTGCTGGTAATTCTTGAGCGTGCAGATTTCTAGTCGCCATGATCACTCTGAATCCTTGCCTTGTAAAGTCTTGAGTTAAGAGGGTTCAAATACGTCTTCACGTCCATGCCGATGGCCGCCATTCGCGGGGCGCTGCTATGGCTATTGCATTTTCCCGGAAACATGCGATATTCCCTTGCACAGAGGGCATTCCATAACGGTTTGGCCCCGAATAACCTCCTAGGAGAAGTAATATGGCAAAGGCACAGGCGAAGGCATTGACGAAGAGTCAGATCGTGGCGAGCGTGGCGGAAGCGACCGAACTCACCAAGAAGCAGGCGGGCGAAGTCATCGAGGCGTTGGTAACTCTGGCGTACAAGAACGCCAAGAACAGTTTCACGTTTCCCGGCTTGGGCAAACTGGTGCTGGTGAATCGCAAGGCCCGCATGGGCCGTAATCCCGCGACCGGCGCAACGATCAAGATCCCGGCCAAGCGCGTAGTTAAGTTCCGCGTCGCCAAGGC
>CAYHEL010000073.1:0-9316 GCA_964355415.1 uncultured Verrucomicrobiota bacterium
CACGTCTGCGGCCGCCTGAAGATCGCCCCCGAACACATCGCCGCCAACGTCCTGCGCCTCATGCGCAAACCCGCGCCCGAGTCCTACCGCCGCTTCGTCAAACGGTTCCAGGACGCATCCCGTGACGCCGGCAAACCCCAGCAGGTCGTGGAATACTTTGTCAGCGGACACCCCGGCTGCACACTGGAGAACATGATCGAAATGGCCCAATACCTGCGGCGTGAAAACATCCGCGCGGAACAAGTGCAGGATTTCTACCCCGCCCCCTTAACCGCCGCCGCCGCCATGTTCTACACGGGCCAGGACCCCCTGACCGGCGAACCGGTCCACGTGGCCCGCACGGACAACGAGAAGGCGATGCAACGCGCCCTGCTTCTCTGCCACGATCCAAAATTCCACCGTAAAGCCCGCGAGGCACTCCGCACCGCCAAACGCGAAGACCTCATCGGCCGGGGCCCCGCCGCCCTGGTCCCGCCCGGCCCCTAAACCATCCGCAACCCGTAGTCCATCTCCCATAGTTGTCCGTAGTCCGCAGTCTGTAGTCCGTAGTCTTTTCAGTCTGCCCTTGACTCCCTGCGCCCAACTCGCCACCATGCATCCCCATTCTGGATTCTGAATTCTGGATTCTGGATTCTGACTCTCTACGCGCCTGTAGCCTAATGGACAAGGCATCTGACTTCGGATCAGAAGATTACAGGTTCGACTCCTGTCAGGCGCGCCAGTCAACGACTTACACAAACAACCTTGACGCCATAACGGCTCCCGCTATCATTGTTGCAGAATTATGATTCGCCACTTTCAAAACAAAAAAACACAGCGGCTCTTTAACGGTGAACCTGACGTTACAGGATCGCTATGAGGTGGAAACAGCCAGAATGAAGGAAGGGGATCTGATCGAAAGAACGATTTCGCCTTTTCCCGCGCTGGCGCTCGCATAGCCGTTTTTCAAGGCATGATTTTGCTACCATTTTTGCGGCGACTCTGTATGTCGCTCACCGTCTCTCACCATAAAAACTGTCCAGACAATTTGGTATTTCAAGGGTCGCAGCGTAAAGATGATAAATCGTGGAAACATCGAGGGAGTCCGAAATGAATATGAACACTTCAAATAGCCCGTTGGTTGACGGCGTGCATGCTCCGGTGCCGCGTGACCGTATGTCTCCGGGAGCCCGCAAACTTCGCGATGCCTATGAGTGCAAGCCGGGGGCGCCCTTGTTCCACCGTGAATTCTATATTTGGGGCGAAGCCGTTGAACGATGGAAGGCAGAGGAGGGCATGCCTGCCGATGTTCCTCCCGCCCAATTGTTTGGCTATGATCCCCCGGGAAAACAGGGTTTGGATCAACTGGGCTGGTGTGAGGCAGAGTTCCGGCCCTGTTTTGAGACCAAACTGATTGAGGATCGGGGCGAAACGGAACTGGTCCAGGACTTCGCCGGGCGCCATGTGCTGTATTTCAAGGGACGGCGCCATGGGTTCATGCCTGAATATGTTGATCATCCGGTCAAGGATATGCGGACCTGGGTTGACCATGTGAAATGGAGGATGAACCCCGCCAGTCCGGAACGCTTCGCCGATCTTGAGGCCCGCATGGCGACGGCCCGCGGGGCCGCCGCAGAGGGTCGCTATATTGTGCAAAACCTCATCGGGGGTTACATGTATTTGCGCAGTCTGATCGGACCCGAGGGACTCCTCTACGCCTTTTACGACATGCCGGATATGGTTCATGATTGCATGAAAACGTGGTTTGAACTTGCCGATGCCGTGATTGCCCGCCACCAGCAATCAGTGACCATCGACGAAATCTTTTTCGGCGAGGATATCTGCTACAACCACGGGTCGTTGATTTCGCCGGAGATGATGCGGGAATTCCTGATCCCCTACTACCAGCAGTTGATCTCCAACCTGAAGTCCCGGCAGCTTGATCGCACCCGACATCTGTACGTTCAGATCGATACGGATGGATTTGCTGATCCCGTGATTCCGATATACAGGGACAGTATTGGCATGGACGTGATGAGCCCCTTTGAGGTGGCCAGTCACTGTGATGTCATCGCGACCCGCAAGCGCTATCCCGGTCTCGTGATAGCCGGCGGCATTGACAAGCGAGTGCTGGCCCAAACGCCGCGTGATATTGATCTCATGGTTGAGCGGATCATTCCCTTCATGCGCGAGCAGGGCGGCTATATTCCGACCTGCGATCACGGGGTGCCCGACAATGTGTCCTATGCGAATTACCTGCATTATCGGCGGCGCTGCATCGAACTCGGCGGCTGAAGGGAGGAACCCCCGCGAGAACGCCGGTTGACATCGAATTTAGCGATAAGATGTATACAATCGCTTGATCTGGGGCTACACTCACATAAATGACCAAAGGAGCCTCTCATGAATGAACTTGAAAAACTGTTGAACAAACCTGAAGGCTCGAAGCTGATCGAACTCGAGAGTCCGAAACCGATCGAGAAGTCAACCCCCGCCGCCAATAGAGCCAGGGGGCTTGCCGCCCAAGACGACGCCATCGCCTTGGCCAGTGTTGGCAGCGCTGTTTTTCGTTCCGCCGCCGCTTTGCTTGCCGTCAATTCCGAGATCCGGGGATCCCAGCATTACGCCGGTGTCGCCAAGGTCTCGAGATAACGGAAACTCTTGCCCAGCGCCTCGAACGGATCCGCGCCGTAACAATTGTCCTGCTCCACGATGAACCATTCGCACCCGGCGGCTTCGGCCGCCTTGACGATTCCCGGCATGTCCAGGTTGCCGTGTCCGACAGGCGCGAAAGAGGGCTTGTTGTCTATGACCGTGTAATCCTTGAGGTGGATCAAAGGAAGGCGCCGCTTCAGTCGTTTGCACCACGCCACGGGATTACCGCCGCCGTTCTGGATCCAGAACGTGTCAATTTCGCCCTGCAAATTTTGCCGACGGGTCTTCTCGTAAATCCATTCCAGGGCTGTTTTGCCCTCGACCGATGTCAGTTCAGTGGCGTGGTTGTGATAGGTCAGAACCTGGCCTGCTTTGCGCATGAGACGGCCCGCCGCGTCGAGTTTGGCCGCGAACGCAAGGACGCTCGGAAGCGTGGTGAAATCGATCCCCGCCGGATACGGGTAGGCCGTGAAACGGCAGTTCAGTCTCTGGAGTCGCTCGATGACCCGGTGCGTCTCGTTGAGAATCTGATTGGAATCCTCATGGGTGGCACAGCACACCAAACCTTCGCCCGCCAGAATACGGTTCAACTCCGTTTCCTCAATGGGTCCCATTCCCGAGAGTTGGACGGCCTGATAGCCGAGTTGACGAACCTTCTTGAGGGAGCCGGCAATATCCGCCGGTGTCTTGAGGTAGTCTCGAAGCGTGTACAACTGAGCCGCGACTTGTGTGATATTCATGGGTTTCCTTGAGTTATCCAAATGGTTCAAAAAGTACAGAATGGCCCTGCCAAGGTCAACCAATTTCAGTCAAACTTTGGGTTTCAGGTTGCCGGAGCCGCACCACGACAGAGCTTTACTTTTATGAAGGGCCGGGAGTAGATTGTGGTGCGTAATATTCCAAGGATCGAGGAGTCTCATCATGAAACACACATGGGTTATCGTTTTCGGGTTGGCTCTGGCCCTGAATGCCGGGGCGCAGGAGATCGGTTATATCGAGACGTTCAGTCTGGCGGACGACCGCGAGGCCGCGCTCAAGGACCTGGTGCCGGGCACCGATGACTATTATTACTTCAACGCACTCCAGGCGCAAAACACCGGCGGACGCCAGCGATTCAAGGAGGTCATGGACCGCTGGATTCGTGACCGCAACGGCAACGTGGTGGAGGGCGCGCGTGAGTTATTTAACCGTCAGGCACTGCTCGATTACGACAAGGAACCCCGGAAGACGCTCGACTACCTGCGTCATGAGCTGGGTCTCTATTTCAACCACTCGCGCAAGACCGGCGACCGCGTCAGCCTTGCGCCTACGGCGCTGGACAAGGCGTGCCTCGGCGTCGAAAGACTGCTTCAACGCGCCCTCGCCAACGACTCCCGCAGCCTCGAAGGCCTCGAGAACACGGGACTCGCGCTGGTCGCCGGCCGGGCCATCAATGACGAACAGCGCCGCAACCTTCTGTCGCGCCTGAGTCGGCCCGATTATCCCGGCGTCGTTGACCTGATTGTTGCCGATTTGAAATACCGTGACAGTCGCGGGTTCGGTTCCCTTCCCGTTCACGGCCTTCTCACCCTCGCGCAACTGGACGACCTGGTTCAGAAAATGCCGACGCTTCGCAATGAAGTCGCATTCGTGAACGCCTACCTGGCCAAATTGGCGCCGGAAAACGAGGTTATTCTCGACGCCGATGCCGCCGCGCGCGAGTCCTATTACGAGCGGGTTTGGACGTTCGTCAGCACGCTTGATCCGGTTCACAACTCGCTTAAGGCAAGCGTGCTCTATAACCGCTTGCGTCACGACCAGAGCAAGGGACTCTATGATCGCGCCCGTTTTCTGGACTACGTCAAACTTCCCCGCGATGTTTACTATCTGCAACCCGCTTTCCGCAAGGGGGTGCAACGTGGCGACTATTTTGCCCAGTTGAGCCAGGATTTCAAACTGGTGGCGCTGCCCCCCGTCGTCAATGAGGAGCCGCTGGTGCGCAGTTTCCTGTTGGAATTTTTCAAGAGCGACACGAATACTGAAGCCTATGTTTCCTATATTCGCGACGACTTCCTGAAGCCTCTCTTTGCCGAGGCCAAAATCGTGAATGGTGTCGGTGATCCGCAGCAGTGGGCGCCGCTACTGGCTCCAGAGGCCTACAAGCGCCTCAAGGAACGCGTGGATATCGATTTTGCGGCCGACAATCCGGTTGTGTTCAACGCGGATGACGCCGTCAAACTGACCGCCCTGATTAAAAATGTCCCGGCGCTACTGGTGAAGGTTTACGAGATCAATACCTTCAACTACTACCGGGAGACGAGACAGCCGCTGAACCTGGCGGTCAACCTGGACGGACTGGTGGCCTCCTTCTCGCGGCGCGTCGAGTACAACGACCCTTCCGAACGAAGGGTGGCGCGAACGTTCGACGTGCCGGAACTCAAGACGCGCGGCGTGTATGTAGTGGAGTTGATCGGAAACGGAAAGAGCAGTCGTGCGCTGGTTCAAAAGGGCCGGTTGGATGTCCTGCAGGAAGTGACGGCGGCCGGGCATGCCTTCACGGTGTTTGATGAGACGGGACACCGGGTTGCCGGTGCGCGCGCCTGGCTGGGTGGACGCGAGTTCGCCGCGGGTCAGGATGGCCGCATCCTCGTGCCCTACACCACGGCGCCGAAAAGCGAGACGCTCGTCATCCGTGAGCGGGATTTCGCCACACTGGTGCGGTTTGACCATCTGGCCGAGACCTACACGTTGAAAGCGGGGATTTACGTGGACCGCGAGTCGTTGATCCGGCGCGAGAAGGCGCTGATCGCAATTCGCCCGGTGTTGACCGTGAATGGCAGACCCACCAGCCTTAAACTGTTGGAGGAACCGCGGTTGGTCATCCGTTCCACAGACCTTTGGGGGATTGCGACGGAAAAGGAAGTCCCGGGTCTTGCGCTCCGTGAGGACGCCGAGACGGTGCAGGAAATCCTGGTTCCCGAAAACACGGTTGACTTGTCCGTGTCGCTGAAGGGGCGCATTGCGAACCTGAGTCTTGGCAGCAAGCAGGATCTGGTTGACGGTGGACTGTTTGCCCTGAACGGGATTGAGCGCACGACCGAGATCCAGACGTTGTATGTCGGGAAGGCCTCCTCCGTCGGCTATTATGTTGACGCCCGCGGAAAGAACGGCGAACCGCTGGTGGGTGAGCCCTTGATTTGTTTCTTCAAGCACCGTTGCTTTCGCGAGGAAGTGCATCAGGAACTGAAGACCGATTCGCAGGGACGCGCGATGCTCGGTGCCCTGGATGGAATCGAGCGCTTCCGGATCAAAGCGCCCGCCGGCGTGGAACTCGCGTGGTCACCCACCCGCGATGCCTGCGCCGTTCCGACGGCCTTGCATGGCAGGGAAGGCGAGACACTGCGCCTGCCGGTGGTTGCGAACGCGGCGGTGGCGGTTCCCATGGCCTCGTTACTCGAGACCCGTAACGGCCAGTTTGTAAAGGATTGGAATGCCGCGCTGGCGGAGGCGGACGGCTTTCTGGAACTGCGAGGTCTGCCGGCGGGAGACTATTCGCTTCACCTCAACCCCGATGATCGAGAGATTACGGTGCGCGTCACCCGCGGTGAGGTGCGCGACGGCCTGGTGATCTCGCCGCGCCGCGCCCTGGAGCGTCCCCGCCTCGCCCCGTTGAACGTGGCGTCCATTACAACCGGAGTGGACACCGTGGAAATCTGCCTGTCCAACGCGACGGCCTTCACCCGTGTGCATGTCTATGCCTCCCGTTATCTTCCGGCCTATGATCTCGTCAGTCGTCTCGGTTACGTCGGCACGCCGGACTTATTGCAACAGTCGTGGACCCCGGCCCGCACTTTTTATGAGTCGGGTCGCGATATCGGCGATGAATACCGGTACATTCTTGATCGCCAGCAGGCTGTGAAGTATGTGGGGAATATGCTGGAGCGCCCGGGTTTGTTACTGAACCCGTGGGCCGTGCGCGCCACCGAGGCGCAGGCCGAATCGCTGGCGGAAGGCCGCAGTTACGGTGGGCGTTCGGCGGAGCTGGCCGTCGCCGGCGGCGTACCGGGCCGCTGTGTGGCGCCTGAAGGCGGTGTTACGGAAGGGTACGTGGGACTCGATTTCCTGAAACAACCCGCGGTTACGCTGTTGAATCTGGCGCCGGACAAAGAGGGCCGGATCCTGATCCCGCGCACCGCGTTCAAGGGGTTGCCTTGCCTGCGTGTCCTGGCCGTGGATCCCACCTCCACGGTGCTGAGGAATGCAACGCTGGAGGATTCGCCCGTCGAAACCCGCGAACTGCGGCTGGCGACCGGGCTCGACCCCCGGAAGACCTTCGCGGAACAGAAGCGGATCACCCCCGTGGCGGCCAACACCAAGGCGACTATCGGCGACGTGACGACCGCCCGTTTTGAACGCTATGACACGGTGGCCAAAGCGTATCGCCTGCTCGCCACGCTCAATGGCGATACGGCTTTCGGCGAGTTCTCCTTCGTGGCCAATTGGCCGGATCTGGAGGCCAGGGAACAACGGCGCCTCTATGCCAAGTACGCGTGCCACGAACTCAGTTTCTTCCTCTATCACAAGGATCCCACGTTCTTTGCATCGGTGATTGCCCCGTATCTGAAGAACAAGAAAGACAAGACCTTTATGGATCACTGGTTGCTGGGTGATGACCTGGCGGGCTACGTGGAACCGTGGCGGTTCGGTCGCCTGAATGCGGCGGAACGCGTGCTGTTGGGCAAGCGCTTGCGCGGGCAGGAGGCTTCCGTGGTGCGCGACACGCGTGAACGGGTGGACGTGATTGCGCCCGATATGGAGGCGTTTAACAGACGTTTTGACACGGCCGTGCAGACGGGTTCGCTGGAATCCGACAAAGGTGCCGCCGCCGCGCAGATCGAGGAGATCTTCAAGTTAAGTGAGAACAAGAAGAGCATCGCCTATGCCTTGGACGCGCCCAGTATGGTCCCTCAACCGATGGAGGCGTCCAATACGCCGAGGTTGCCCGTAACGAGCAGTCCGAAGCCCAGTGTGAAGGGACTAGTATCAGGAAAATATAAACGGCAAAGACTGGACCGAGCGAAGGTTCTTGGCGGCGTGGGCGCGGAAAGGGAAGCCGGATTTTTTGACGGGGACGAGGACGGTCGACGGGATACGAGACGGTTCTTTCAAAAACTCGACAAGACCCAGGAATGGGCGGAAAACAACTACTACCGCCTGCCCATCAAACAGCAGGTGGCCGACCTGGTGAAGGTCAAGGCCTTCTGGTCTGATTATGCGGCGCATGATGGCAAGTCACCCTTCCTGTCGAAGGCCTTTCCGGAGACGGCGACGAGTTTCACCGAGATGATGCTGGCGCTGGCCGTGCTGGACTTGCCGTTCAAGGCGGCGACTCACGGGGAGAGCGTGGCGGGGGTGGGTTACACCCTCCAGGCCGGTTCGCCGCTTCTGTTGTTTCATCGCGAAATCGGTGAAGGCAGTCGTGATGCGGCGCCGGGCGGGGTTCTGGTGGCGCAGCAGTTTTTCCGGGCGGATGACCGCGAGCGGATCGAGAACGGCGAGCGGTATGACAAACTGGTGAGCGAGGAGTTCCTGCCGCGCGTCGTCTATGGCGCCCAGGTGGTGCTGACCAATCCCACCGGCCGACGGCAGAAGTTGAATGTGCTGCTCCAGATTCCGGTGGGAGCCATGCCCGTGAAAAATGGATTCGTCACGCGCGGCGCCTATGTTGTGCTGGAACCCTATAGCACCCAGACGCGGGAATACTGCTTCTATTTCCCGGCGACGGGGGATTATCAACATTATCCGGTCACGCTGGCCGACAACGACAAGGTCGTCGGCCGTGCGGCGCCCTTCACCTTCCACGTTGTGGCGAAGTTGAGCAAGGTGGATACAACGTCGTGGGCGTGGATTTCACAGAACGGGAGCGGGGACGAGGTTCTGGCATTTCTCGGCGCCGCCAACCTGCATCGGCTTGACCTCGATGAGATCGCCTGGCGCGTGAAGGATCGCGCCATCTTCCTGAACGTGACCGCCCTGCTGGCGTCACGGCATGTCTATGCGGGCACCCTGTGGTCCTACGGTGTGCTGCACAATGAACCGGGAATCATCCGGAAATTTCTGCGCCATCAACCGTTTGCCGACCGGTGCGGTCTCCATCTGATTTCCCCGCTCCTGCCGCTCGACCCGGTGGACCGCTTTGACCACCAGCACCTGCAGCACGCCCCGCGGACCCTGCCGCGTTCGCCGACCACCAGGATTCTTGTCTTGGCCCACGGTCGAAAGATGAGATGCAGTGAACCGGACTCGCGTTTGGCGAATTCGCGTTCCCGCCACGTGCCGCGATCCTGCCAGAGAAGGTTGGCGCGCACGGCCAGCTTGTCGTTGATCGGCTGGTTCACATCGATCGTGGCGCGGTAATTGTCCCATGATCCCACCTGCAGCGAGAGTTCGCGGATCGTTTTGTCCGTACGCGCCTCCTTATAGAGCCCGTTCGCCGATCCGCCCATGGAGCCCGTGCCGAAGAGGATCGAGTTTGGTCCGCGGGCAAAGTCGAAGCGCTCGAGATTGTAATTGTCGTAGTCGTAGTTGACGGGAAAAAAATTGATCTGGGCCCGATTACTGGGGACGCCACGAAAGGAGAGCAGATCATTGAAACCGACGCGGCCGAACGAAGTGCTGCGGCCGTCGTCTTTGGCGTAGCTGG
>CAYHEL010000074.1:0-9218 GCA_964355415.1 uncultured Verrucomicrobiota bacterium
CTCCATCAAAGGCGCAGGTTACGCCTGGGGGGAGCGATGATCCTTCGAGACAACCGAACGATGCTGGCGCTCCTTCTGACAGCGCTTGCCGTGATCGTCCCCTGCGTGGCCTGGTATCTGGTTGGATCCCGCGAAGCGGAGCGCCAGGTGGCGGATCTTGCTGACACGGCCCGCCAATCGGCCCACGACGCAGCGACGCGCCTCGCCGACCAACTGACCCAGCGACTCAACATCCTGCGCGACGTCGAGGCGCGTCGCCCTTTCTATCATTACCAGCCGTTCTTCCATGACCCCAAAGGCGCCTCGGAAGGCGCGTCCGTGGTGCCCTCCCCCCTGGCCGCACCTCCCGGTGATCCTCTGATCCAAGTCTATTTTCAGGCAGACGGGGAGTCGGGTCGTGTTTCCCTCCCCGCCGCGAACGTGGAGGCGCAACAACAACTTGATCCCCAGGCCGTCTCCCAGCGGGACGCGCTGCGCTATCTCCAGCATGAACTTGAACGCGGACTGGCCTCCATTCTCTTCGCCGTGCGAGGTGAATCCCGCACTCCAAACGTCACCGAAAAGAGTAGACAATCGGAATCGGCGCCAGCACAAGGAAAGCAAGTCATGACGCTTGATCAGCGCGCCTGGCAACAGAACGCCGAGGCCTCTGAACTCTACACTAACCTGAAGCGCCGCAAACCCAATACGGCGCCGCAACAATTGGACATCGCCGACCCGGAGGACGCCAAGCCCCGGAAAGACGTCCAAATCACGGTCGGGGCTCTGAAATGGCGCACGCTCTACGTATCCGGGCAACCTGCCCTCGTAGCGTTACGCGAAGTGACCACCCCCCAGGGGGTTGTCCTCCAGGGCTTTCTTATCGCGCCAGGCGGCGTTGCTGATCTTTTCCGGGCTTCAGGGCTGCCTGCCCGCCTCTCGCCGGGCAAAGCGGTGACCGAATTACAGTCGGCCGTCGGCACCGGAGACGAGCCATGGTATGTCTCCATCGATCCCCGTGATGCGCTTGCAGGGGTGGATCGGCAGGCCAAGGATCTGCGCCGGGGATTTCTGACCATCTTTCTGGGTGGCACGGCGGTTGCCTTCCTCTGCGGTCTGGGGGTCGTCTGGTTGGTCTGGCAGACCGAACGCCTGGCCCGCCAGCGCGCCCAGTTCGCCGCCAGCGCTGCGCACGAACTCCGCACCCCTCTCGCCGGCCTGAGGATCTTCAGCGACATGCTGGCCGAGGGTCTGGGCGATCCGGCGAAGTCCAAGGACTATGCCCGCCGCGTATCAGATGAAGCCGGACGCCTCGGGCGCGTCGTGACGAACGTCCTGGGATTCACCCGATTGGAGCGCGGGATCTTCACCGCACACCCCGCGCTCGGGGATCTGGCCGCCACCGTCCGGGAAAGCGTCGAACGCCAAAAACCGGCCTTTGCAGCGGCGGGCGCTTCCATCGAACTCGTCATGGCTCATTCCTTGCCTCCTGTGAAGTTTGACGGCGATGCCGTCGGGCAAATCATCCAAAATCTTCTCGATAACGCCGAAAAGCATACCCGGCAGGCGGCCAACCGTACGATCCGGGTGGAGGTCGGGACGACACCGCGCGGCGTTGAGTTAACCGTCACCGATCATGGACCGGGTGTTCCACCCCATGTGCGACGACGTCTGTTTGAAGCCTTCACCCGCAGTCACGACACGGATGCGCCGGCGGGCCTGGGTTTGGGATTGGTTATCGTCAAGGCCCTCTCGAAAGCGCAGGACGCCACGGTGTCATACCGCGACCATGACCATGGCGGTGCGTGTTTCACGGTCACGTTTTCCAAAACGGCGTGAGAGTTTACCTGCACCAGGCCTGGATATTGTCCTTTTCAAACACAGGGAACCACATCCAGTGTCAGGGTGGCGCCCAGGCGCAATTCCTGCGGGACTGGCAAGTGGATCTCCGTATAGGGAGCGGCGGATTCGACCCCGCATGGTGTGGACCCACTATGGGCCTGGTTCAATTGGCCGCGCCAGCGAATACGCTGGACGCGAATCGTATCGCCCCGGAAGAACCGGATGGGAGTGAAGGTCACGTTCAGTCCTTGCGCGGTACGGCGAATGGCCAGCGTGGCCCAGTAACGCGGCGTCACCACGGGGTAACACACTGCGGACTGATCTGGAGCAAGAGCCGATCCTATCGTCAGCGCGGCAGCGGGTTCGTCGGGCGTGAATCCTGTCAGGGCGGATAACACAAACCAACTCGCGGCGGTATTCATGTACCAGTCGCGACCGATAAACGACTCAAAATCAGGCCAACCGGTGCGGGCATCGTGCCACAGGGTGGTGGCCCAGGGAGTTTTGTTGACGTGACGAACAACGTGGTCAAAGGCCGCGATGGAGGCCAGGGCGGCGGAAGCCTGTCCGGAATACAAGGCGACGCAATCCACGAAAACCAGACCATACTGCGGCCAGGCATGCCAGGCATATTTGCGATCCGGCAGGCGGCCATCGCGCTGAACCTGGATAGGCATGAGGCGGTACCGGTCGCGATCCCCATGCAGCCGATAGAGCGTCGCCAGCACGGTCTGCACACGATCCTCCGGCAGCACCGGCGCCAGTCCGAGTTGCCGAACGACCCATTCCCCCGCCAACTGCCCCAGGAAGATATCGTCGGATTTTGAACCGGTGCGGGGATCATAGTTCTTCAGATAACTGTGTCCGTTCCACATGCCGGCCACGGTCGCCGAGGCTTTCCTGAAGGTGTCCCGGAGGCGCGCCAAACGGTGGGTCTCATGGCCTCGCAACGCGCACTGCTCCAAGACGCGCAACGTTCCCAGCCATAACGTGGCCGTGGCAATGAAGCAGCCGGGATAATGCTCAATATCCCAGGAACTCCCGCCTTCGGGGACACCGTCCCCATCCTGATCTGCGGCCAGAAGAAAGTCTGCCGCCCGCCACAGCGCCGGGAGCATCTCCTGGTAAAATCCGGCCTCGCCGGTTTCGGTCCAATCCCGATAGCATTGGATCATGAACGAGCAGGCCAGATCCGGCCAACCGGTGACGCCGTACTCCACCTCTGCGGAGCCCAGCGCCACATGGGCGTTGCCGTTGAAATGGGGAAGGCTTCCATCAGGCCGCTGAAGACGGGCAAAGGTGCGCAGTTCCGAACGATTCAAATCCGGATAGAAAAGTGAAAACGCGGGATGCGAGACCAGGCGTTGATCCAACGTTCCGAGCGCCCCGAACATCATGGGCGAGGCCTCGAGGGTGAATAAGTCGCCCTCTCCTGTCACAATCGTATTGCTGCTTTGAACGGTGTTGTCGTTGATGAATTTTTCCGCCAGCCAGTGCGGCAGGTCTGATTGCGTAATGAAATCCGCAAGAGCCCGGGTTTCCTTCAATCGAATCCGCCAGGTTTGCAGCAGGTGTTCCGCCACTGCGGCGGCGGAAGAGAATTGCCGGGAATAGAAATGACCGTAGTCCAGCGCGGGATCGCGGGCGGCGACATGGGTCGGGGTATGCCAGGTTAGAACGAAGGGCACTTCCGTGTCGGCCCGTGGACCGATCTCCAACTCCACGCCCAAAATACCCGCCGGATGAACGGCGCCCTCAAGGCCGGTACGTCCGCCTCCAAAACGCGGATCAGGATCATCCCAGGAAGGGGGTTGGGCCTCCTTGGCAAGGGCACGCGCAACCGCGTCCTCATGCGAACCGGCATCGTAGCGTTCGGGTTCCGACCCGGCCGCCAGGGCCGCCAGCACACCGGGTCGGTCGGCCAGCACATTCCACATAACGTAAGACCATACCCGCGCTTCTCGCGCCGCCACAGCCAAAACCATTTCGCCGCGCGTGTTGGGAAGTTGCCTCGGGTTCCCGCCGGTAAACAGAAGTCCCCGGCCATGCGTTCCCACCCAGGGTTTGATCCCGTTGCCACTGCGGTCACAGGCCAGACTCATTCCCCGGTTGCCGGCGCCGCCACAGCCCAGGAGATGTTCCCAGGAGAACGCCAACCGGACTCGAACGGCGGTGTGATGCGGATTGATCAGGCGAAAAATGAACACGGCGCCAGGAATACTGGATTGGGTCAGGTCGTGCGGAACCATCGAGGCAAAGGCCGTCAAGTCCACCGCAATCGGACACGCCGCCGTGCCGTAACGCACCCGCGCCACCGGATGCAATCCCGAGTACTCCACATCCATCCCGTCAAAACCGTCCAACGAGTCGGCTTGCAGAAGGTGAAACCGTACCCCTGCATCAGACTCAACACGCAATGAGAAAAACGCCCCTTCCAACCCGGCCAGAAGACGTTGCCAATTGTTTGTCACGCCCGCGAGGGTAAGGCGTCCGTTGGCCCCCAGTTCGACGCGCCCCGTTCCCAGACCGCCCAGTTGAACGCCATTGGGGAAATGGGATCCCGGCAACGTAAAACCCGGGATCCTATGCGGGGCGGATGGCGTCTCTTGATTCATCGTTAAAGAGGAAGGGAAGGAACGGATTATCCCAGCACGTCCTTCGCCAGTTTCACCACATTGGCGGTGGTGAAGCCGAATTTCTCAGCAATGACCTTGTACGGGGCTGAGGCGCCGAAATGGTCGACGGCCAGGATACGTCCCTTGCAGCCGACATATTTCGACCAACCGAAGGAGGAGCCCGCCTCGATGGCCAGCCGCTTCTTGCAGTCGTGAGGCAATACCTGCGCCTTGTAGTCCGCGCTTTGTTTTTCAAACAGATCCCAGGAAGGCATGCTCACGACCCGGACGTTCTTTCCTTCCCGGGCCAATTCCCTCGCCGCATCCAGCGCCAGACTCACCTCGGAACCCGTCCCGATCAGGATCAGGTCGGGCAGACCTTCGCCGCTCTGCCATAACGTATAGGCGCCCTTCTCGAGATTCGATGCGGCCGGATAAACCGAACGGTCGAGCACCGGGAGATTCTGCCGGGTCATCAGGAGTAGAGTCGGACCCGTTGTGTTCTTCAGCGCGGCCAACCACGCGGCCGTGGTCTCGGTGGGATCGGCGGGTCGGATTACGGACACATTGGGCATGCAACGCCAACTGGCGATGTGCTCGACCGGTTCATGCGTCGGGCCATCTTCGCCGACGTAGAAACTGTCGTGGGTGAACACATAGATCACCGGCAGGTTCATCAGCGCCGAAACCCGGATGGTGGGTCGACAGTAATCCGAGAACACGAAAAACGTGGAACCAAACACGCGAAAACCGCCATGTAGTTGCATGCCATTCAGAATGGCCGACATGCCGAGTTCGCGAATGCCGAAATGCAGGTTGCGGCCCTCGAATTTTCCGGGTAGCACCGAGGCAAATCCGTCGAGAAACGTCTTGGTGCTCGGAGACAAATCCGCCGCGCCTCCCACGAACCAGGGCAAAGCCTTGGCCAGTTTCTGCATCACTTTTCCCGATGCCACACGCGTCGCCTCCGGTTTATCAAACACGGGCATTTGCTTCTCGAGATCGGCGGGCAGATCCTGCTTCATACAGGCGTCCCACAACCGGGCCTGTTCCGGATAGGCGGCGGCGTACTTCTTGAAATCCGATTCCCATGCCGCGGCTTTGGCCTCCAGCTCGCGGGCCCGCACGGCAAACACATCGCGCACGGCATCGGGAACGTAGAAATCCTTGTCTTCCGGCATTCCCAGCGCCTTCTTGGTGGCCTTGACCTCCTCAACACCGAGAGGTTCGCCATGGGCCTTGTGGGAATCATGCAAATGCGGGGAGCCCTGGGCGATATGGGTATGCGTAATGACAAGGGTTGGACGATCCTTTTCCGCCTTGGCGGCAACCATGGCTTTTTCAATCTCATCATAATTATGCCCGTCGATTTCAAGGACATTCCATTTATACCCGACAAAGCGCTTTCGCACATCGTCGCTGTAGGACAAGTCCGTGCTTCCCTCGATGGTGATGCGGTTGCTGTCATAGAACACCACCATTTTATTCAGGCCGAGGTGGCCCGCGAACGAGAACACCTCGTGCGTAATGCCTTCCATCATGTCGCCATCGCCGCAGAACACATAGGTCCAGTGATCGACGGGCGTGAAGACTCCCGCGTTGAAACGGGCCGCCATCATGCGTTCGGCCAGCGCCATTCCCGTGGCCATGCCGCATCCCTGTCCCAGCGGGCCCGCCGTGGCCTCAACACCCACGGTGTGGCCGAATTCAGGGTGCCCGGGGGTTTTGCTGCCCCACTGGCGGAACTGTTTCAATTCATCGAGGGGCAGATCATACCCCGTCAGGTGCAACAGGCTGTAGAGAAGCATTGAACCATGGCCGCCTGATAACACGAACCGGTCACGATTCGCCCACCCCGGGCGGGACGGACAATGATTCATGTGTTTCAGGAACAAAACGGCCGCCACATCCGCCATGCCCATCGGCATGCCCGGATGACCTGAATTAGCCTTCTGAACCCCATCCATCGCGAGACCGCGAATCGTGTTTGCCACCAAACTCACTGTTTTACTCACGTCATTTCTCCTGTTGATTCTTCTGCGTCAAGAAACCCCTTGCGCAGTTTCCATGCATTCAATATATTGCGCCGGTTAATCGTAGCGATTCAAGTTCGGTTGTCCAGTCCGCAATTCACGCGACTCCGGCGAACACCTGTCACGACCCAATCGTGGCCAAATTGTGCCGGACGCGCGTTATTGTGTGCCGTCAGACCGTTCGATTGAGCGCCATGATCACGTTTTGGAGTTCAGAGTCATAAATCGCTCCGCCAGGAAAGCGGCGCGAAGCAACACAATAGGAGTAAAGAGCAATGGCATCGAATAGCGAAAAGAAGTATGTGTACAGTTTCGGCCCCAGCAAGACTGAGGGCGGAGCGAACGACAGGAATCTGCTTGGCGGCAAGGGCGCCAACCTGGCGGAAATGTGTCTGTTGGGCCTGCCCGTTCCGGCCGGGTTCACGGTCTCAACGGAATGTTGTAATGATTTCTTTGACAACAAGGCCCGGTTCCCGAAGACCGTGGCCGAGCAGGTCACGGTCGCGCTCCATCGCATGGAGTCGGACATGGGGCTCACGTTCGGCGATCCCACCAACCCGCTTCTCGTCTCCTGCCGTTCCGGCGCCCGCGCCTCGATGCCCGGCATGATGGAAACCGTCCTGAACGTGGGTCTGTGCACCCGAACGATCCCCGGCCTGATTGCCAAAACCGGCAATGAACGCTTCGTCTATGATTCGTACCGCCGCCTGATCATGATGTATTCCGATGTCGTCATGGAAAAATCCGAGGGACTTGAGCCCGCCGAGGGCAAGGGTATACGCGTCCAGCTCGAAGGCATCATGCATGAACTCAAGGCAAAGAAGGGTTACAAGTCCGACACCGACATGACGGCTGAAGATCTGAAGACGCTGTGCGAAAAATTCAAAGAGCGCGTCAAAAAGGTTCTCAACAAGGCGTTCCCCGATGATCCGATGGATCAGATGTGGGGCGGGATTGGCGCCGTGTTCAAGAGTTGGAATGGCAAGCGCGCAATCTCCTACCGCCGCATTGAGGCGATTCCGGATGATTGGGGCACCGCCGTCAACGTTCAGGCCATGGTGTTCGGCAACATGGGAAACACCTCCGCCACCGGCGTGGCCTTCACCCGCAATCCCGCCACCGGCGAGAACAAGTTCTACGGCGAATGGCTGACCAATGCCCAGGGCGAAGATGTGGTCGCCGGCATCCGGACTCCAAGCCCGTTGAACAATGACACCAAGAATGACCAGAACAAGCACCTGCAGTCGCTTGAAGAGCAGATGGCCTCGACCTACAAGCAGTTGCTCAAGATCCGAAACACCCTGGAATCGCACTACAAGGACATGCAGGACATTGAGTTCACGATTCAGGAAGGCACGCTGTACATGTTGCAGTGCCGCAATGGCAAGCGCACCGGTACCGCGGCCCTGAATATGGCCATGGACATGCTCGACGAGAAATTGATTGACGAGAAGACGGCGGTAACACGCCTGAAGCCCGCTCAACTCGACGAACTGCTCCACCCCATTCTCGACCCCAAGGCCGAAGTGCTGGCCAAGTTGCTCTGCAAGGGCTTGCCCGCGGGGCCTGGTGGCGCCTGCGGCCAGATCGTGTTCACGGCCCAGGAGGCGGTCAAACAGGCCAAGGCCGGCAAGACGGTCATTCTGGTCCGCGAGGAGACCAATCCCGAGGATGTCGAAGGAATGCGCGCCGCCGAGGGGATCCTGACCGCCCGTGGTGGAATGACCAGTCATGCGGCCCTGGTGGCCCGCGGTTGGGGCAAGTGCTGCATCGTCGGAGCGGGCGGCATGCATGTCGACGCCCATAAGAAGACCCTGGTGGTGGGTAATCTGACCCTGAAGGAAGGCGCCGTGGTCACCCTGAACGGAACCCGCGGTCATGTCTACGTGGGCAAGGTCGCCCTCGTTGATTCTTCCGAGAATCCCCGTTTCCAGGCGTTCATGCAGATGGTTGACAAGTTCCGCACCATGGGTGTGCGCGCCAATGCCGACACGGCAGAAGATGCCCGCAAGGCCCGTGCGTTCGGAGCCGAGGGAATCGGCCTGTTCCGCACGGAGCACATGTTCTATGGCAAGGGCAGCGATGAACCTCTGTTCCTGCTCCGCAAGATGATTCTGAGCAATAGCGTCGCGGAGCGTACCGCGGTCCTGAAGAAACTCTTCCGCTTTGTGAAGAGCGACATCAAGGCCACACTCGCCGCGATGGACGGCCTGCCGGTCACGGTTCGCCTGCTCGACCCGCCGCTGCATGAATTCGTGCCGCAGAGCGCCGTGAAGCAGAAGGAACTGGCCACCAGCCTGGGAATCACCCCGAAAGAAGTCAAAACGCGCGGGGATGCGCTCCACGAGTCCAACCCGATGATGGGTCACCGTGGCGTGCGCCTGGGTATTACCTACCCGGAAATCACCGAGATGCAGATCCGCGCCATTTTTGAGGCGGCGGCGGAGTTGATCAAGAGCGGCAAACATTGCCATCCCGAGATCATGATCCCGGTCACCTGCGACATGAACGAGTTGAAGCACCAAAAAGCCATCGTCAAACGCATCTACGAAGATGTGATTGCACGCAAGAAAATTGACGAGATACCCTATCTGTTCGGCACCATGATCGAGATTCCGCGCGCCGCGCTACTGGCGGATCGCATGGCGAAGGAAGCCGACTTCTTCTCGTTCGGAACCAATGACCTGACCCAGATGACGTTTGGATTCAGCCGGGATGATATCGGCGGATTCATGAACGACTACCTGGA
>CAYHEL010000075.1:0-9157 GCA_964355415.1 uncultured Verrucomicrobiota bacterium
AGATCGCAAGAAAATCGTCAAGGAACTCTGTGATGCCGCCGCCGAATGCGACGCGGTCTATCTGGCCCCCGATCCCGACCGCGAGGGAGAGGCCATCGCCTGGCATCTCAAGGCTTTGCTCACGGGGAAGGTTCCTGATGATCAGTTCTTTCGTGTGACCTACAATGAAATCACCCCGCGCGCTGTCAGGGAAGCGTTTGATCATCCCTCGGAGATAAACCAGAAACTCGTCAATGCCCAGCAGGCGCGACGCGTATTGGATCGCATCGTGGGGTACAAGGTCAGTCCTCTCTTGTGGAGCCGAATCCGGCGCGGGTTGAGCGCAGGGCGGGTCCAGTCGGTGGCGCTTCGCCTGGTCTGCGAGCGTGAAACCATCATCGTGAATTTCAAGCCGGAACCGTTCTGGCTGTTTGGCGCGGAGGTTCGCAAGGAAGTGGCCCCGCGTGATCCCTTTGCGATTCGGCTGGCCCGAATCCGCGGCGAGAAGGCGGTCATCAAGACCCCTGAACTGGCGGAGACGGTTCGGAGGGATCTTGAGGGGAAACATTTGCGGGTCAGGGATATCATCCGGCGCGATCTCTCGAAGCGCACGTTTCCTCCCTATATTACCAGCAGTCTTCAACAGGCGGCTTCACGTGTCTTTGATTTCTCTCCGAGCCGGGCCATGAAGATCGCGCAGAAGTTGTATGAAGGGGTCGATCTCGGCGATGGCCCCGTCGGATTGATCACCTATATGCGAACCGACTCCTTCAACATCGCCCAGGATGCGCTGAAGGGGTGCCGCGCGTTCATCGAACAGCACTATGGGCAGGACTACCTCCCGGAAAAGCCGAATTTCTTCAAGAGCCGTGGTTCGGCGCAGGAGGCGCATGAGGCCATCCGTCCGACGGACGTGGATCGGACTCCGGAGAGTCTTGTGCAAAACCTGTCACCCGAGGAGTTCAAACTGTACTCCCTGATCTGGCAGCGGTTTGTCGCCAGTCAGATGGCGCCGGCTCGTATTGAGCAGAAAACCGTGGAAATCGAGACGGTGGGCGGGGGCGAGGTTCCCGATTACCTTTTCCGGGCAACGGCGTCGCAGGTGGTCTTTCCCGGCTACATGAAGGTCAGCGGGGTGCAGAAGAAGATTAAGGAAAAGGATCAGGGCGACAAGGAGGATGGGGTGGAAGACGACACCGAGGTCGATCAACTGCCTTCACTCGAGAAAGGGGAACGTCTCGAACTGATCAAGTGGCTTGAGGAGCGTAAGGAAACGCAGCCGCCAGGGCGGTTTAGCGAGGCATCCCTGATCAAGGCGCTGGAAGAGGATGGAGTCGGGCGTCCCAGTACCTATGCCTCGATCATCGGCACCCTGTATGACCGCCGGTATATTGCCAAGGAGAAGAAGGCGATTCAGCCCACGGAACTCGGGATGAAGGTGAACACGATGCTGGTCACTCACCTGAATGAACTCTTTGAGGTTAAGTTTACGGCGGGCATGGAGGAACTTCTCGATGAAATCGAGGCGGGCAAGGTGGAATGGACCGTCATGCTCCGCGATTTCTATACCCGTTTTCAGAACTGGATGGCGGCCGCGAAGGGACCGGCGGCGGATCCTGTCAAAGTACAGCAGGTGTTGACCTTGCTGGGGCAGGTCCAGGCATGGGGACCGGAGACCAAGCGCGGGCGACGGACTTATAGCGACAAGAAGTTTGTGGATTCGATCCAGGAGCAATTGTCGGGGGGTGAGAAGGCCATCTCCATGCGCCAGATCGAGTCCATCGGACGTATAGCCGTGCGCTATCGCGAGCAGATTCCGGAAGTGGTGTCCTCTCTGACCTCGGCCGGACTGGGTGCGATCCTTGAAGAAAAACCCGATGTCCCTCCTGCCTCCGAAACGCTGGAGAAACTGGCGTTGCTGAAAGCCATGGAGTTTGATCCGCCGACCGAGCGGCGCGGCCGAAAATTTGATGACAAGGCCTTTGTGCAATCCCTTCAGCGACGTGCCGATCAAAATCGCGAAATGTCGCCCGCCCAGCTCCAGGTGCTGAACCGAATGATCTTAAAGTATTCGGAGCGCATCCCTGACTTTGAGGCGATTCGACCCCGATTGGGTTTGGATCAGGGGCCGCAGGTTGAAGACAACGAGAGCGCCGCCCTGCTGGAGCAACTCAAGACGGTGACGGAGTGGAAGGAAGCCGTTTCAAAAAAAGGGAAGACCTTTGACGACAAGACCTTCTTTGAATCACTTTCCAAACAGTACGCCCAGCGCAAGTCGCTGACGCCGCGGCAGAAATCGGCGCTTAAACGCATGGCGAAGAAATATGCCGGAAACGAGCCCCAACCTGAAGCGGTTCAGTAATCTCCCTTCTGTTCACGCGCCCGGCGGCGCGGGCAAAGGCGGGGCGATGATGACGGATGATCCGTGTGTGGCGCAGTTTTCCGCACATCTGGAACATGAGCGGAACGCCTCGCCGCACACGGTGGCGAATTACCTGATGGATATCGGTCAGTTTGTCCGGTTTGCCTGGACCGGTGATGCCTTGCCTCCCTATGACTGGGGGGCAGTGGACCGGTACAAGTCACGGGCGTTCCTCATCGACTTCCAGAAGCGGGGTAGTGAAGCCACCACGACATCCAGGAAATTATCCAGCATGAGGTCGTTCTACAAATATCTGGAACGCGAGGGGCTTGCATCAGGAAACCCGTTTGCCGGGCTCAAGGCGCCCAAACGGGCTCGGAAACTTCCCTCTTTTTTGTCGCAGGCTGAAGTCATCCGCCTGCTGGATATGCCGTCGAAGCTCCGCCGTGAGGCCAGACCTCACCGCAAGGATCGGGAACGTAAACTGGCTGATTATGCCGCCTTGCGGGATAGCGCCATGCTGGAGGTGCTCTACAGCACCGGGGGCCGCGTCAGCGAGATCGCGGGACTTGTGGAGCCGCAAGTGGATCTGTTGAGCGGCGTGGTGCAGGTCAGGGGAAAGGGCAAAAAGGAGCGTCTGTGCGCCCTGGGGCGGCCCGCCTTGAAGGCGCTGCGGGCCTCGATGAACCTGCGCGCCGACTTGTGGCCGGAACTGGAGCGGAGGCGGCCCCTGGATAGACCTCTCTTCCTCAATACGCGGGGCGGCAAGTTGACGACGCGCTCCGTGGAGCGTCTGCTTAAGAAATACCTTGCTGCGGCCAACCTGAATCCTCTGATTTCTCCCCATGCCCTGCGTCATTCGTTTGCCACGCATATGCTGGATGCCGGAGCGGACTTGCGCAGTGTGCAGGAATTGCTGGGACATGCGAGTTTGTCAACGACACAAATCTATACGCATGTTACGGTGGAAAAAATGAAGAAAGTGTATGATGATGCCCACCCGAGAGCGTGACCCATGGTTTTTCTAATATACAATATCATGTTCCCCGCGATCCTTCTGGTGATGGCACCGTATTTCCTCTTTCGAATGGGCCGAAGGGGCGGTTATGCGAAAGGGTTCGTGCAACGGTTCGGCTGGTATGACGCAGAGCTTCGGGCACGACTCGCGGAACGTCCCCGGATCTGGATTCATGCCGTGAGCGTGGGGGAGACTTATGTGGCGCTGCGGTTCATGGAGGAATGGCGCCAGGTTCGGCCTGACGCGGCCTTCGTCATGAGTGTCAACACATCCACCGCGCATGCACTGGCCGGGAAAGTCCTGCCTCGAACCGATGTTCTGATCTATTTCCCCCTCGATTTTCCCCACGTCCTCAATCGGATATTTCGGATGATTCAGCCCCGGATGCTGATACTGACCGAGTGTGAGTTCTGGCCGAATTTAATCAGGATGAGTAAGCGGCGCGGCATTCCGGTTATGCTCATCAATGGCCGGATGTCTGATCGTTCGTTTAAGGGCTATTTCCGCTACCGGAGCTTGTTTACTCCCGTTCTCAGGATGGTGGATCGACTCTGTGTCCAGGGGCGGCAGGATGGGGATCGTTACGTCAAGTTGGGCGTTGATCCGGATCGAATCCGGCAATCCGGCAGCGCCAAATATGACGTGGCGCTCAGAGATCCAGGACTTCCTCGAAAAGCGGCTGATATTCTGGCGACGGCCGCCATGTCTGACGAGGATGTGATCGTTCTCGGAGGGTCAACCTGGCCGGGCGAGGAGGACATTCTCCTGGATTATTTCATGTGCGCCAGGACATCCTATCCCGGCCTGAAACTGGTGCTCGTGCCCCGTCATGCCGAACGCCGTAACGAGGTGGCGGAGGCGATTGAGCGCCGTCATTTGAGTTATGTGCAACGCTCTCAGGGGCGGGTTTTGCAGCCGGGCGAAAGACCCGATGTACTGCTTGTGGACACCACCGGCGAGCTCCGGCATCTCTACACAAAGGCCGCCGTGATTTTTGTCGGCAAGAGTCTCACCCAGCATGGGGGGCAGAATATCATCGAGCCCGCCGCCTGCGGGAAACCCATCGTGGTCGGGCCGAATATGGAGAATTTCGCGGATATTGTGCGTGAATTCAAGGCGTCGCAGGCCCTGGTTCAGGTCGGCTCCCGCGAGGAGTTGTCTGCCAAACTGGATCTGCTGCTGGGAGATCCGGGGATTCGAGCAGCCTACGGGGAACGGGCTGCGGCATGTGTTTCCGCAAATCGTGGAAGCGTGCGGATTTTCGTTCAAGTGGCGGACGTTTTCTTGTAAGCTGTGCCCCTTTCAGAATGTCCCGCCTTACGGCGTTGACGTGTTGGCGGGACGGCAAGAATTGAGGATGGAACCATGAAAGAAATAGGGGTTGGACTTCTTGGCTTCGGCACGGTCGGCGCCGGGGTGGTGGAGGCTCTTCAGCGCAATGGCGATTTGATTTCGGAACGAATCGGGGTGACATTGGTGGTGCGGCGCATTGCGGATGTGGATCTGGACAGAGATCGTGGCGTCACCGTTGATCGCGGCATTCTCACCCGGGATGCGGCGGCGGTCATTGATGATCCGGCCGTGGATGTTGTGATCGAATTGATTGGCGGCACGACCCTTGCGAGAACCTTTGTTCTCCGCGCGCTGAATCTTGGCAAACCCGTGGTGACGGCGAACAAGGCTTTGCTGGCCGAACACGGCCAGGAGATCTTTGCCCTGGCGACCCTGAAGAGGACGGGGGTCTGGTTCGAGGCAAGCGTGGCGGGAGGGGTGCCGATCATCCGAGCCCTGCGGGAAGGCCTTGTGGCCAACAGGATCGAACGAATCTACGGTATCCTGAACGGCACCTGCAATTACATCCTTACCAAGATGGAGCGGGAGCAAGTGACCTTCGAGCACGCCTTGAAGGAAGCCCAGGCGGCGGGATATGCCGAGGCGGATCCCGGTTTGGATATCGACGGCTATGATACGGCTCATAAGGCCGCCATTCTGGCCTCATTGGCCTACGGCGTTACGATTCCGAAGGAGACGATCCATGTTGAAGGAATTCGCGGATTGAACAAAACGGACATTGAGTATGCCCGCGATTTCGGTTACCGGGTGAAGCAACTCGCCGTAATCAAAGCCGGCGGGGGCCATGTGGAGGTTCGGGTTCATCCAACACTGGTGCCCCACGAGCACATGCTCGCGTCGGTGATGGGCGTCTTCAATGCCGTGGTGGTGGATGGCGATGTCGTCGGACAGACCGTATACTACGGGCGTGGCGCGGGCCGCATGCCAACCGCGAGCGCCGTCGTGAGTGACCTCGCTGAAGTGGCCCGTATACTGAACGAGGGCGCTCATCTGGCCCGCTATAATCCGGTCGCCCCGGCCTCGGTTGTCTTTCGCGCCATGGGGGACATTGAGTGCCGGTATTACCTGCGCCTGGCGCTGCTGGACAAGCCCGGTATCCTCGGCGTGGTGACGACAACGCTGGGCCAGCACGGGATCAGTCTGGCGTCCATCCTGCAGAAGGAGCCCAATCGTGCCGGACGCCATGTCGCGGTGGTGATTTTGACGCATCGGGCACAGGAAAAAAATGTTTTCGCGGCGTTGAATGCGCTGGAGGAACGACAGGCATTGGGGGGGAAACCCGTATGTCTAAGAATTGAAGATCCGGGAGGCGAGAAATGATCATGACAGCAATGAAGGACAGCGGTTTGAAAGTGGCAAAGTTCGGGGGGTCTTCGGTGTCTGATGCCACTCAGATTCTGAAAGTGTGCTCCATCGTTAAAATGGATCCCTCCCGCCGGATCGTGGTTGTTTCTGCTCCCGGCAAACGACACTCCAAGGACACCAAGGTGACCGACATGCTGATCGCCTGTGCGGAGGCCAAACTCTCCGGAAAATCGGGTGAGTCCGAGCTGAAAGCCATCGTGTCGCGCTATGCCGATATCCAGCGCGAGGCGGGAGTCGGCGACGCGGTGACCCGTCAGATCGAGAGTGACCTTCTGGCCCGGCTCGCGTCCGACACCTCGCACCGGGGGCGATTCCTGGATCTGATGAAGGCGGCGGGGGAGGACAACAGCGCCAAACTGGTGGCTGAAATTTTTAGAAAAAATGGCCTGGACGCCCATTATGTCGGCCCCAAGGAGGCCGGTTTGCTCATGAGCAACGATTTCGGGAATGCCACGGTTTTACCGGAATCCTATGAGACGTTGGCGGCCTTGCGATCCGCGCCGGGGATAACGATCTTTCCGGGTTTTTTCGGCGTGACCCTAACGGGCGCCGTAGCGACCTTTCCTCGCGGCGGGTCTGACATCACCGGCGCCATTCTGGCCGCTGCCGTGAAGGCCGACCTCTATGAGAACTTTACGGATGTTGACTCCGTGTTTGCCGCCGATCCCCGGATTGTGCCGGAGGCTGAAGCGATCGAACTTCTGACGTACCGGGAAATGCGGGAATTGTCCTATGCCGGCTTTGGCGTATTCCATGACGAGGCGATCATCCCGGCAGTCCGGGCAAAGATCCCGATTTGTATCAAAAACACCAATCGGCCCGAGGCGCCCGGCACCCGGATTGTTCCGAACCGGAAGTATGAGGGTGGCACCGTGGTGGGGGTTGCCAGTTCTGACGGATTTTGCGCGGTTTATGTTGACAAATATATGATGAACCGTGAAGTCGGTTTTGGTCGGCGCCTGCTCCAGATCATGGAGGAGGAGGGGTTGTCCTATGAGCATGCCCCCTCGGGGATAGACAACATTTCGGTGGTGTTCCGCGAAAAGGATTTCACCAAGGAAAAGGAGGAAACGGTTCTGGCCCGTATCCGCACGGAACTGGGATCCGACAATATTGATCTGGATCGGGGACTGGCCCTCGTGATGATTGTTGGCGAGGGGATGCATTACACCGTCGGAGTGGCCGCCCGCGCCACAACGGCGCTGGCCAATGCCGGGGTCAATTTGGAAATGTTAAACCAGGGATCCTCTGAAATCAGCATGATGTTCGGGGTCAAGGCAATGGACCGCAAAAAAGCGGTTCAATCCCTGTATTCGGCATTCTTTAACGCCTCCTCAAAATGAAAACGCAACGCAAAATCACGATCTATGACACCACCCTGCGTGATGGATCCCAGGGGGAGGGGATCTCGTTTTCAGCAACTTCAAAAATCCAGATGGCGCTGAAACTGGATGAATTCGGAGTGGACTACATTGAGGGCGGGTATGCGGGGTCAAACCCGAAGGATATGGAGTTCTTCCTCGAGATCCGTAAACACACCCTGCGCCATGCCAGGGTGGCCGCTTTTGGGAGCACCCGAAGGGCCGATACCACCGTCGGAGAGGATGATAATGTCCGGCGCCTGATCGAGGCGACTACTCCCGTGGTGACGATCTTCGGGAAGTCCTGGCAACTTCATGTCGCAGATGTTCTGCGAACAACCGCGGCGGAGAATCGGAAGATGGTGTTTGAAACCATTCGCTATCTGAAAGATCAGGGGCGTGAGGTGGTTTTTGATGCCGAGCATTTCTTTGATGGGTACAAAGACAGTCCGTCATTTGCCCTGGATGTTCTGAAGGCGGCCTTCGAGGCCGGGGCCGATTCGCTGGTGTTGTGCGATACCAACGGGGGTTCGCTCCCTCACGAAGTGTACGGGATTACGTCCGAGGTGGTGAAGGCATTCCCGTTGGCTGTCGGCATCCACACCCATAACGATTCAGGGCTGGCCGTGGCGAACAGTCTTGAGGCTGTGAGGGCGGGTGCGGTTCAGGTGCAGGGCACGATCAATGGTTACGGCGAGCGAACCGGCAATGCCAATCTGTGTTCGGTTATTCCGGCATTGGAACTCAAAATGGGTTGCCGCGCCGTACCCGCAGGGTCGTTGAGCCATGTAAAGGCCTTGTCGATTTTCGCCGACGATCTGGTCAACTTGAGACATGACGCCAAGGCCCCGTATGTCGGGGGCAGCGCGTTTTCCCACAAGGCGGGAATGCACGTCAATGCCGTGCAAAAGAATCCCCGGAGTTTTGAGCATGTCACGCCTGACAGCGTCGGCAATGAACGGCGCATCCTGATCTCGGAGGGCTCCGGGGCGAGCAGTGTCCTGCTGAAGGCCATTGAAATGGGCGTGGGACTGACTAAGTCATCCCCCGAGGTGAAGGAGATTCTGGAAGCGCTCAAGTCCCTGGAGAAGCAGGGGTATTCCTATGAGGCGGCCGATGCCTCGTTCAAACTTCTGGTGCAGAAGGTATTGCGCAAGCACAAATCGTTTTTCGAACTTGAGGGATTCCGGGTTATCATTGAAAAGGACGGCAAGGACAAACCGTGTCTCTCCGAGGCGAGCGTCAAGGTGCGCGTGGGTGACAAGGTTGAGCATATGGTGGCGGAGGGCGATGGCCCCGTGAATGCCCTGGATCGCGCCTTGCGCAGGGCGCTCATGCGTTTCTATCCGGAAATCGAGACGGTTGTGCTGACCGATTACCGGGTGCGCATTCTGGATCCGGAGGAAGCCACGGCTGCAAAAACACGGGTCATCATCGAATCGAGTGACGGAACACAACAGTGGGGCACCGTCGGGGTCTCCGGTAATATCATCGAGGCGTCATGGGAAGCCCTGGTGGACAGCATGGAATACAAACTGTTTCAGGAAGAGCGCCATGAAAGAACTTGAGAAACAGTATGACGCGACGGCCGTCGAAACCCGCTGGTATCAGTGGTGGCAGCAACAGGGCTGTTTTCATAGCGACGCCTCCCGAGGGGGGACTCCCTACTGTGTGGTGATTCCGCCTCCCAATGTAACAGGTATTCTGCATATCGGGCAT
>CAYHEL010000076.1:0-9095 GCA_964355415.1 uncultured Verrucomicrobiota bacterium
TTGATGAGATCGATGCCGTGGGTCGCAGCCGTTTTTCCGGGATCGGTGGCGGGCACGATGAACGCGAGCAGACACTCAACGCCTTGCTGGTGGAGATGGATGGGTTTGACACCCAGGAGGGTGTCATTATCATTGCCGCGACGAACCGGCCCGACGTCCTGGATCCGGCCCTGCAGCGCCCCGGCCGGTTTGACCGCCAGATTGTGATTGATCTCCCCACGCTCGACGGGCGAGAGGCGATTCTCAAGATTCACGCCCGAAACATCAAGTTGTCGCCGACCGTTGAACTCCGGCGTATTGCCCGCGGCACGCCGGGATTTTCCGGCGCCGACCTGGCGAACCTGATGAACGAGGCGGCGTTGCTGGCGGCCCGTGGCGGAAAAGAATCCGTGACCCTCCCTGATCTCGAGGAGGCGCGTGACAAGGTGCGTTGGGGGCGTGAACGCCGCAGCCGCGTGCTGGATGAGAAGGAAAAGAAAATCACCGCCTACCACGAGACGGGCCATGCGCTGGTGACCCTGCTGGTCGAGGAGAGCGAGCCGCTCCATAAAATCACCATTATTCCCCGCGGTACGGCCTATCTCGGCGCCACCATGCAACTTCCTGAAAAGGATCGTTACATGGAAGGCAAAAGGAAACTCAAGGGCATCCTCGCCACCATGATGGGGGGCCGCGTGGCGGAGGAGTTGATCTTCGGCGACATCACGTCCGGCGCCCGCAGCGACTTGAAGCAGGCCACCCGGTTGGCGCGGTTGATGGTGTGCGACTGGGGCATGAATGAAAACCTCGGTCCTCAGACCTTTGGCAACCACGAGGAACTGATGTTTCTGGGTCGCGAGATTTCCCGGTCTCAGGACTTTAGCGAGGATACGGCCCGGAAAATTGACGGAGAGATCAGTAATCTCCTGCGCGACAGTTACAGTCGCGCCAGGGAGATTATTGAGAAGAACCGGGACAAACTGGAGTTCATCACCAAGGCGCTGCTGGAGCGTGAAACGCTGGATGCCCGCGATGTCGAGGAGTTGATGGCTCATGGCCGGATTTTGCCGGACAACGAGCGAATTCCGGTTGTGGAACCCTCGGAGACCTCCGCTGTGGCGCCTGCGGCCGGATGAGAGCCGGGTTACTTTTTTCATGAACATGACGCCAACCATTCTCTGGCGATGTCGGGATCGGACGTTTCACGTCGGCCTGCGCCCGTTGGTCATGGGGATTTTGAATGTGACCCCGGATTCGTTCTCGGACGGGGGCCGGTTTCAAGATATTGAGGCGGCGGTTCGTCGTGGGATTGAAATGGCGGACGAAGGCGCGGATATGGTGGATGTTGGCGGCGAGTCCTCGCGGCCGGGGGCGGCGCCTGTTTCGCCTGAAGAGGAAGCCCTGCGTGTGATCCCGGTAATACGGGCGCTGGCTGAGATTTTTTCGACAAGGGCCGGGGCGCCGGTTATCTCGGTGGACACCCGGAAGGCGGGAGTGGCGGTGGCGGCGATGGAGGCCGGGGCCCGCATCATCAATGATGTGACGGCGCTGGAGGGCGATCCCGAGATGCCTGGAGTGGCCCGTCGCTTCGGGGCCGGGGTGGTGTTGATGCACAGGCGGGGCGAGCCGGCGACGATGCAGCAGAATCCGCAGTATGATGATGTGGTGAGGGAGGTGGCGGACGCTCTGGAGGGACGGATTGCGGCCTTGAAAAAAGCCGGTCTGGCGACGGACACCATGGCGCTCGACCCGGGCATCGGGTTCGGGAAGACATCGGAGCATAATGTGACGTTGCTGGCAAATCTCGGGGCCTTGACCGCGCTGGGTCGTCCGGTGCTGGTCGGCGTGTCGAGGAAACGATTCATCGGAATCATTACCGGTCGTGAAGTGGAGCATCGGCGGGCTGGCAGTCTGGCCTGCGCGGTGTGGGCGGCGGCGCACGGAGCCCATATTTGGCGTGTGCATGAGGTGAAAGAATCGGTGGATGCCGCGAAACTGGTCGCGGCGCTGAACGGGGAGACGGTGGAGTGGACTGGATCAATCAGATAAGCTGGCCCGGATTTGGCGGACTCGTCGAAATTCTGGTGCTGGCGTGCGGATTTTACTTCCTGATCCTGTTTTTCAGGGAAACCCGCAGTCTCAAGGTTTTCATCGGACTCCTGATGGTGCTGCTGATTGCCATTGTGGTGACGCGTGTCTTCCACATCTATGCCCTCAACTGGCTGTTGCGCCGTCTGTCTGTATATCTCGCGTTGGCGTTGCTGGTCATATTCCAGCCGGAGATTCGACGCGCGCTCGCCGAGATCGGGCGTCAGCCCTTCCTGGCGGCGCCGGTGGAATCCCGCGACTATGTGGACAGCATCATCGAGGCGGTCATGCTGTTGGCGGAACGCCGGATTGGCGCCCTGATAGCCATCGAGCGCACCGAGTCCACCAAGGCGATCCAGGATACCGGCGTGAAACTCGACGCCAGGGTTAACGCGGATTTGCTGGCAACGGTATTTTTCCCCCACACCCCGTTACATGACGGTGGTGTGATCATCAGCGGAACCCGTATTGTCGCCGCCGGCTGCCTGTTTCCCCTCAGCCAGGAGCCGGAACTCAGCCGCGGACTGGGTACCCGCCACCGTGCGGCCATGGGGCTGACGGAGGAGACGGATGCCATCGCGATTGTTGTCTCGGAGGAAACCGGCATGGTCTCCATCAGCACGCGGGGCCGGATTAGTCGTGATTTTGATGAGGAGCGCCTTCGAAAATTCCTGGCGGGAGTGTTGACAAAAGAATCCGCATCAACGAACCGCTGGGCCCGCGCCAGACAGGAATTGAACCTTAGTCTCAATGGCATTGCCAAAACGGAGACGCGCGAGCGGGAGGAGGGAACTCATGCCGGGTAGTCTGGTCACCCTTCGCGAATTAGTGGGCCGCAACAAAAGGCTTAAGGGGCTGTCCTTGCTCCTCTCCGTTCTGACCTGGTATATCATTCAGGATACGATCAGTTTCGAGATCGAGATTCCCGACATTCACCTCCAGATTCGCGTTCAGGATGGGATGGCCATCCTGAATCAGTCCATCTCAACGGTGGATGTCACGCTGCGAGGATCCCAGGAGGATATTCAGTTGCTGGATCCCCGGCGACTCCAGGCCGTCGTCGAACTCTCGGGGGATTCCAGTCCTTTGCCCCAGAAAATCCAACTGACTCCGGCGATGATCAAGGGGATCCGCGGCGTCCGGGCCATTGCGGTGCATCCGTCCAGTCTTCTGGTCACGTTGGATCGCCAGGACGAACGGCGTGTTCCCGTCAAGGGCAGAACCACCGGGGCGCCCCTGTTCGGGCGGGTTGAGGCGGTGCTGTGCGACCCCTCCGTCGTTCTCTTGCGCGGGCCCGCCGCGAAACTGAAGACCACCGACTGCGTGTATGCCCAACCGGTGGATGTCGATGGTCGGGTGGAATCCTTCGTGCGCCGCTGCACAGTGCAGGCGCCCGGCGACAACTGGGTCGCCAGCATGGAGCCCGCCGAGGTTCAGGTGAAGGTGGTCATTAGCGGAAAAAGCGCAGGCAAACAGTTGAAAAACGTTCCGGTAAACACCATCATGGAGCCGGGGCACTTGATGGCCGTGGAGGTTGATCCGCCTTCGGTTGACGTAACCCTGACAAGTCGGCTTGATGAATCCATCTCCGCCGACGCGGTTCAGGTTCGCGTATTTGCAGATTGTATTGGTTTAAATACGCCGGGACTCTATACCGTTCCGGTGCATGTTCAGAGTGCGGGAGGACTGTCCGCCGTGGTATCCCCGAACACCGTCAAGGTGACGGTTCGGATGCCGGGAGAAAAGCGTTTATGAGAATGACACGATGTATGGTTGTGTGGATGGCGGGTTGCGTGGCGGTTCTCGCGGAGAAACCTGCGACGTCTTCCGGAAAAGGCGCCATCGAGCCGGGCGTGGAGCAGGTCGATTCCGCAGGTGATGTCAGTGCTCTAGTGATGAGCGGGCGTGAATGCCTTGCGGACGGAAAATGGACCCAGGCCATGGCGTTGTTTGAGAAGGCCCGATCCCTTCAACCGTCCAACAACGAGGTTGCCTTCGGCCTCAGTGCGGCGTATATCGAAACAAAACGTTATGCCGAGGCGCTACCACTCTTGGAGACCCTGACAAAGGCCGTTCCGGACAGTCCCATGGTGAAGAATAATCTTGCCTGGGTGTTGCTCCATGTCAAGGATGCGGGGGGGACCAACGTCACTCGCGCGGTCAAACTGGCGCGCGCGGCGGTGCTGAATGTGCCGTCGGATTACGCCATCTGGAATACCTTGGGCGAAGCCTATTACGCGGCGGCGCGGTATGACAAGGCGCTCCAGGCCGCAGAAAGCGGTCTGCGATTGAGCCTGCTGGCCGGGGTCACCAATTCGCCCTGTCGCGAACTGGTGATCCGGTGCCGGAAGGCGGCGGGGGTCGGGGAGCGGGATGCGATGGATTCGGATCGTCCCTGAACAGTGTGGAATTCCATGGTAGAGACAAAAAACAAGGTAAGCAGCAGCGTCCGGGAGGCCTGGAGCATTGTCCTTCTCGCGGTCTGTGTGATCCTTTTCCTGAGCCTGACGTCGTATGACTGGCGCGATATTCCGTTGCTGTATCAACCTGTTAATACTCCGCCGGCAAATTTTATCGGACCCGGTGGCGCCTGGACGGCCTTTGTTCTGTTTGAACTCTGTGGTTTGTGCGCCTATTTGATTCCGCTTTGGTTTCTGGGTTTCGGTATTGTCCTGATCTTTCACGGCATTGAGCACATCCGGGCCAAGTTGATCTGGGCGGCGTTGATCATGGTGTCGTTATCCTGTTTTCTGGAACTCCACGCCAACTGGTTTCAGTCCTTCCTATTGGCATGGAATGTCAGCGCCGTGGGCGGCATTCCCGCGCGGATGTTGGCCCAACTGTTGTCGGTTCAACTTCTGGGTGACGTTGGCGCCAATATCCTGATCATGGCCATTTTTCTGGCCGGTTTGGTTCTGTTCTTTGGCTGGGACGCGATTCTCAGGGTTACGGCGATGCTGCACGATAAAGCCGGTCAACTGGCTTCCCGCCAGGATCGTGACATGCTGGATCCCCACAAGCGCAAACAGGAGGTGAAGTCCTGGAAGCGTGAGCGGCTTGAGCGTGTCGCGGCGCGGGAGGAAAAACGTCTTGAGGAGGGCCCGGAACAAGGAGAACTGATACCCCTTCCGAAACAGGAGAAGGACCCTGTGAAGCCAGCGCCCAAGGCCAAAGAGAGACCCGTTCCCGTGGTGGATCCTGAGGACGAGAAGCCTGTGCCGGTTGCTGTCCCTGCGCCCAAGCCCATCGCGCCCAAACTGGAGCCGAAGCCTGCGCCGCCACCGCCGCCGCCCGTTGTGGTTCCTGGCGCCTACCAGTTGCCTCCGCTGTCGCTTCTTTCTGAAATTCCCGCGAACCGGCCGGGCGCCATTCAGGCGGATACGGATGCGATTGGTCGCCTGATTGTCCAGACTCTGGACGAATTTGGGATCAAGACAGAACTCAAGACGGTGGAGTGCGGGCCCACCGTGGCCCGATATGAACTCATTCCAGCAGCCGGGGTTAAGATTGAGAAAATCGTGGGCCTCAGCAACAACCTGGCGCTCTCTCTCAAGGCCTCCAGCGTCCGGGTTCAGGCGCCCATCCCCGGGAAGGGAACCGTGGGGGTTGAGGTTCCCAATATGACGACGAGCATGGTCTATCTCCGTGAACTGCTGCAAGGCCCGCATTGGCATCCGCACCGCATGGAAATTCCAATCATCCTCGGCAAGGATGTGGGCGGAAATGATCTGATTGCGGATCTGGCAACCATGCCGCACCTGCTGGTGGCCGGCGCCACCGGCTCGGGCAAAACAGTGTGCATGAATTCCATCCTCGCAGGCCTCTTCATGTCGCGGTCTCCGGAACAGCTTCAACTGATGCTGATCGATCCGAAGATTGTTGAATTTTCCGTCTATAACCATCTTCCGCACCTTCTCGGGGCCCGCAATGAGGTCATTACGGACCCCAAACGCGTGGCGGGTGCGTTGCGCTGGGCGATCACAGAGATGGAGCGCCGCTACCAGATCATGGCCAAGGCGGGTGTTCGCAACATCAAGACGTTCAATGCCCGCCCGATCGAGAAACAGATGAACCTGCTCGGAGAGAGCGAGGAGGTTTCCCGCCTCCCCGCAAAACTTCCCTATATTGTGATCATTGTGGACGAGCTGGCCGATCTGATGCTAACGGCCCAGGCGGAAATCGAAAACTATATCGCGCGAATTGCCCAACTCGCACGGGCCGTTGGCATTCACATGATTCTGGCGACCCAGCGTCCTTCCGTCGATGTCATCACCGGCACCATCAAGGCCAACTTCCCGGCGCGTATTGCCTTCCAGGTGGCCCAGAAAAATGACAGCCGGACGATCCTTGATGCGAATGGAGCCGACAAACTTCTCGGACGGGGCGACATGCTTTTTCTGCCGCCCGGCGCCAGCAAGTTGATCCGTGCGCAGGGCGCCCTTATCTCGGATGAGGACATTCACAAGATCGTGGACTTCATCAAGAAGCAATGCCCCGCGCCCGTGGCCGCGTCGCCGACCGGATCCGGTTCTGCGGCGAGGAAGACGGATACGGCGAGAGTCGCCCCGCCGCCCGCCACGGAGGGCAAGCCGCCGCCCAGTTTTGACGATATGTTGGCCAAGGGCGGGGATGATGCCGAGGATGATCAACTGATCGAGATGTCCGTTCAGATCATCCGGGAGACGCACCGCGCCTCGACCTCGTCCCTCCAGCGGCGGCTCCGGATTGGCTACACGCGCGCGGCCCGGATTATGGATGTACTGGAGGAACGCGGAATTGTCGGACCCGCGCGCGGGTCGGATCCCCGTGAAATTCTGATTGATATGGACGGGGACATTCCCGTTAATTCTTCCGAAGAACAGGACGAGAAACCATGAATGAACTGCTTGCACCCCGGACGCCTGGCGCCGCCCTCAGGCAGGCGCGTGAGAAACGCGGCTTAAGCATTGCGGATGTGGTGGAATCCACCCGTATCAAGTCGCACATCATTGAGGCGCTGGAAAGCGATGACTACAGTGCGATGGCCGCGCCCCTTTACGGAAAGGGTTTCATCAAGCTCTACGCCGAACAGGTTGGATTGGATCCCGCGCCCCTGATCCATCACTACCTGAGCAACTATGCGCGGACAACCCGGCCCACCCTGAAAACAGAAATTCCACCCCCGGCGGCCATCAACGACGGGCTTCCCCAGCCCACCCCTCTGGCCCGTTTCAAGGAATCCAGCGGAACGAGCATGCCCATGATCGCGAAGTCCCTTGTCATGGCCACGCAGGATGTCCTCCGCGCCCTGTCCGGGGCGCTAACGCGGCTCCAGTCATCCGATAGCGAGTTATCCCGGGACAGCGAACCGATGCCGGTGGGGCGCTATGCCGCCATCGGATTTGCCGTTCTGGTCGTGATCATCCTGATCATCGGCGCGGCCACGTTGTTCGTTGGCGGCAAGGATACCCCGCTTCCCCAGGTTGCCGCCCCGTCCAAGGGAGTGGAACGGAAGACCGACCCCGCCATCCGCCCCCTGCGCCTGGCGATGCCTCCCCCCGCGCCCTATATCAAACTGAAATGACGGTCGGTTTCATCAGCCTTGGGTGCGCCAAGAACCTTGTGGATTCTGAACATATGGCGGCCGTACTCCGGGAGGAGGGCGTTTCCCTGGCCCCGTCACCTGAGGAGGCCGATATCATCCTGGTCAACACCTGTGGGTTTATCGGTGACGCCAAGGAGGAATCGGTGGATGCCATTCTGCGTGCCTGCGCCCGTAAGCAGTCCGGCGGGTGCCGCGCGGTGATCGTGGCGGGCTGCCTGATCCAGCGCTATCAGGCGGAACTGCAACGCGCGATTCCCGAGGTGGATGCCTTTATCGGCCTCGATCAACTGCCCGAGATCGGAAAGATCGTCAGGCGCTTGGCTCAGGGCGAACGCGGCATTTTGAAAGTCTCCGCCGTGTCGCGGAAAGTATTCAGTCCGCTGCCAGCCCGGATCATTCTCACCGGCGGACCGTTTGCCTATCTCAAAATCGCCGAGGGGTGCAATCACCGGTGCGCCTTCTGCGCGATTCCGGGAATCCGCGGGCGTTACCGGTCCAGGACGATCGATGATATTGTCCGCGAAGCCGAGTCCCTGCTGGGGCGGAATATCAGCGAATTAAACCTGATCTCGCAGGATACAACGCGGTACGGACAGGATTTGAAGGATGGATCCGATTTGCCGAAGTTGCTGCGGAGACTCGGGAAACTGGGCGGGAATTTCTGGATCCGTTTGCTGTATGGGCACCCCGCGTATTTGACCGACGAGTTGCTGGATACCCTGGGCGAGGTGCCTCAAGTGTGCCGCTATCTTGATATTCCCATCCAGCATGCGAATGGAGCCATGTTGCGCGCCATGTGCAGGCCGGGCGGACTGGAGGCTGTTCGGCAGTTTCCCGAACGGGCCCGGGCCCGGTTGCCGGGAATCGTGTTGAGAACCACCTGCCTGGTCGGATTTCCCGGTGAGACCACCGCGCAGTTTAACGAACTCGCGAGGTTTGTCCGGGAGGTGGAGTTTGATCATCTGGGCGTCTTTGCCTTTTCACCCGAGGAGACGACGGCGGCCGCCAAACTGCCACATCCGGTTTCCGCGACCACCGGAAGAAGGCGCAGGAATCGCCTGATGGCAATTCAACAGGAAATCGCCTTCAGCAAGGCCCGGGCCCACCGGGGAGAGTCGGATGAAGTCATGCTCCTGCGCCCGGTTAAGAAGGGATTGTGGGTCGCCCGTTCACGGGGACAGGCCCCCGATGTGGATGGTGTGACCACGGTGACGGGGGTGGCGCCCGATGCGAAACCCGGTCAGTTGGTCGGCGTGCGATATACGGGTGCAACCGGATACGACTTGAAAGCGGATCTGTCTGGCCGGACTTCGTTATGAAGGACGTTTCCGCCTGAAGTGTGGAGCCGGTTCGGCGGCAGTCGGAAGGGGATAAACGGAATTGGCGTAAGAGGACTTGTCCGCTATGACCAGGTTCAGTCCCTGATGCGGATCCAGTCCAAGTG
>CAYHEL010000077.1:0-9066 GCA_964355415.1 uncultured Verrucomicrobiota bacterium
CCACCGCGATGTGGCAAACACCTGTGACCTGCCCGGCTCCGGGTTCCGGTTCGACCGCCTGACAACCCTTAACACCCGGTGGCTCACCCGTTTGAAGACCCTTTCATTCCGGGATCTTGCCCCGTCCTCCAAGGTGGACTACCTCCTGCTCCGGAATGACCTGGAAAGCGGGTTGTCCGACCTTGTCCGCGAACGAAAGGAATGGACTGAACTCGAGGCCATCCTCGCCTTTCGCACTGACCTTTACGCCCTCGAACAGGCCCGTCTGAATAACGAACCCCTGGACAGCCAGGCCGCCGCCCTCCGCGTGAGTGAACTGATCAAGCAGGTCAGAACGCTCCGGGAGCGTGTCGCCGCAGGACTGAAGACCAACACCGCCATCATTGCCTCGAACGCCGCCGCCCCTTCGCCAACAAACACTCCGCTGACCCTTTCCGCTCCGCTCGCCCGCCGGGCCGCATCATTCACCGACAGCCTGCACGCCATACTCAACAAGTGGTTCGCGTTCTACGACGGATCCCGGCCTGATTTCGCCTGGTGGCTGAAGAAACCCCATGAGGACGCCGAGAAGGCGCTGGACGACTATGCGAAACTCCTGCGCGAGGAGGTGGCCGGCCTCAAGGGGAAAGAGGACGACCCCATTGTCGGACAACCCCTGGGCGAAGCCGCCCTGGCCGAGGCGATCCGTCATGAATTTATGGGTTACGATGCCAGGGCCCTCCTCGCCATCGGTCAACGAGAACGGGCCTGGTGCGAGCGGGAGATGAAATCCGCCTCACGGGACATGGGATTCGGCGACGACTGGAAAGCGGCCCTGGAAAAGGTCAAGGGCGACTATGTTTCCCCCGGTGAGCAGGCGGCGCTCGTCAACGCGCTGGCCCGCGAGGCCATCACCTTCGTCCGATCCCGCAACCTGGTCACCCTTCCGCCGCTGTGCGAGGAAACCTGGCGCCTCAGCATGATGTCGCCCGAAACGATGAAGACGATTCCCTACGCCGCCTATAATGGGCAGACCATGATGGTGGCCTATGCCCGGGACGGGATGGATCATGATGACAAACTCATGACCATGAGGGGCAATAACAGACACTTTACGCGAACCGTCACTCCCCATGAACTGATTCCAGGGCATCACCTCCAGCGTTTTCAAGCCGCACGCCACAACCGTTATCGAACTCCCTTTGGCACGCCCTTTTATGTTGAGGGGTGGGCCTTGTACTGGGAGCGGCGCCTCTGGGATCTGGGTTGGGCGAAAACGCCCGAGAACCGCATGGGAATGCTGTTCTGGCGGATGACCCGCGCCGCGCGGGTCGAGGTGTCCCTGAAGTTTCACCTCGGAGAAATGTCTCCCTCGAAGATCGTCGATTTTCTGGTTGAACGGGTGGGGCACGAACGCATGGGCGCCACCGGAGAGGCGCGCCGACTCATGGATGACGGGTTCTCGCCGCTTTACCAGGCCGCCTACATGCTGGGCAGTCTCCAATTCGAGGCGTTGCGCGGCGAGACAGTTGGCCGCAGCCTGATGACCGAGCAGGCCTTCCATGACGCCCTCCTCGCCGAAAACGCGATCCCCCTTGAGTTGATCCGGGCCAACCTCCTGAAACTCACCCTCACCCCCGACACCCGGCCTGACTGGCGTTTTGCAGGCGACCCACTCCATCCCTGACATGTATCTGACTTTTTTCAAACTCAGAGAACCGCCGTTCAACATCACCCCGGATCCCCATTATCTGTTCATGTCGCGGCAGCATCGCGAGGCCTACAACCATGTCATGTACGGCATCCGGGAAAGAAAGGGATTCATCCAACTCACCGGAGAAGTGGGATCCGGCAAGACGACACTCTGTCGGGCCGTTCTCGCCGAACTCGGGCACCTGGTTCAAACCGCCCTGATTCTGAACCCCTGTCTGACCGAAACACAAATGCTCCGGGCTATTCTTCAGGATTTCGGACTGAAGACACTCCGCAAGGATATGCTTTCCCTGATTCAGACGCTCAACACGTTCCTGCTGTCCAGAATGGAGGCGCGGGAAAATGTGGCGCTCCTGATCGACGAGTCGCAGAATCTCACCCCGAAACTGATGGAACAGATCCGGTTGCTCTCGAATCTGGAAACCGCGCAACAAAAACTCATCCAGATCGTCCTGATCGGCCAGCCCGAACTGGACGAGAAGCTCAACGATCCGGGACTGCGCCAACTCCGGCAGCGAATCACCGTTCGCTACCATCTCGGCCCCCTTGAGGAGTCCGAAATCGGGCCCTATATTGCACACCGGCTCGCCACCGCTGGGGCCGAAAGCCGGTTGATATTCGAACCCAAGGCCATCCGTCTGGCCTATCGCCATTCGCAGGGAATCCCCCGCCTGATCAATGCGGTTTGCGACAATGCCCTTCTGGCCGGTTACGTCGCGGGACGGTGGAGCATCGACGGCGACTGCATGCGCCGGGCCATCGCCCAACTCGAGGGGCGGTCATAGAGTATAAATTCTTTTGTTGGAATTCGCCCTTTTGCTAGAGTGGCGGGCGACTTGGGTTGCGGAACCATGAATATAACGGTGATATTGACTTCCTTTCTGGTGATTGTGGCCGTTCTCCCTCTTCATGCCGTTCCGGTTCGGGTAGGGGTATACCTTCAACCGCCCTTGACCACCTTCAGCAAGACGGAGAAAGTTCCCGCAGGACTCTGTATTGACGTCCTGAATGCCGCCGCCGAAAAACGGGGGTGGACTGTCACGTATGTCACCGATTCCCGCGTCGGGATCCTGAACAAACTGTGGCGCAAGGAAATTGACCTCATGGTTCCTGCGCCGCTTCCCATGGAGAAGTCCGAGGTGCTGGACTACACGTCGGCCGGGATTCTCTCCTCATACGGTCAGTTTTTCGCACGCGAGCCGCTTCGAAGTCCCTCGTTTCAGGAATTGTCAGGTAAAACCGTGGCCGTTTTACGCGGCGATATACATTACGCCCGTTTGATGGATACCCTCAAAGGCGCCCAGATCACCTGTCAAATCATCGAGATGCAGAATTATGAGGATGTGTTTGAGGCGGTTCGAAGCCAACGTGCGGACGTTGGACTGATCGATCATTTCCAGGGGAATAACACCTGCATTGAGTACGGCCTGAATCCAACCCCCCTGGTAACACCGCCCGTCAATTTTCATGTGGCTGCGCTCCATGCGGTCAACAACCCCCTTCTTGAGGGGGTGAATCAGGACCTCGCGGCAGCGTTGCAGGACACCCATTCCGTGTATTTCGGCTCCCTGTCAAAATGGGTGAAATATCACCCTCCGCGTTCGTCCGCCGTGGTGGCTCTTGTGGTGGTGGCGGGGCTTCTGGGATCCGGACTGCTGCTCCTTATTACCGTCGCCCAGGTTCGTCAGCGTTTCCTGGAACAATCGAAGCGGATGGTCGCCGCCAACCGGCAACTGCTGAAAAATGTGGATGATCACATGCGCGGGGAAGTTGAGGCGCGGAATCAGGAAGACTGGTGCCGGTCGCTTCTGAACAGCATGCCTGACCCGATGCTCATTCACGGGGTGGACGCCACCGGGCGCGCGGGAAAATTCTTGGAAGTCAATGACACCGCCTGTCTTCGCCTGGGATACAGTCGAAAGGAACTGCTCGGACTATCGCTGAGGGATATCGAAGTCAATCCGGAGACGGTCGGCAACCCCCGTTACGCTAAACTGCTGTCCCAGTGGCGTAATGCGCGCCTGCCCGATGCGGTAAACCAGGAGAAGGATGTGGGTTCCCTGTCGGCGGAAATCACGCTGCGCACCCAGAGCGGGGTCGAAATTCCGGTCGAAATCATCATCCGCATTCTGGAACACAACAACCAACCGGTAATTTATTACACCACCCACGACATCACGCTCCGCCGCCAGACCCAGCAGGCGCTCAAGGAAAGCGAGCGGCGCTTCTCCGACTTCTTTGCCCGCTCCCCTATCGGCGTGGCCCTGTATAATCCCAAACGCCAGGTGACTGAAGTCAACCAGTCCGCCCTGGCCATGTTCGGTCTGAGTGAACGATCCTCCTTCTCGGCAACCCGCCTGCTTGACTCGGGCGATTTGTCAAACGAAGCCCAGACCACCTTGCTGAAGGGCGGAACGGTTCGATACGAGGCAGTCGTCGATTTTGATGAGATCAGAATCAAAGAGCGGTACGCCACATCGCGAACCGGCAAGTGTCATTTCGACATTCTCATCACCAATCTGGGTCTGAATGCCGACTACAGTCCCAAGGGGTTCATGTTGCAGATCCAGGATATTACCGACCGTCGGCGCGCCGAAGAATCGCTCCACCAGCACGAACGCCTGTTGCGCCAGGCCCAGAAGATGGAGGCGATCGGAACTCTCGCGGGCGGGATCGCCCATGACTTCAACAACATTCTGACCCCCATCATCGGGTACACGGAAATGGCGCTCGCCACCGTCAATCCGGATGACCCTGTTTTTTCCAATTTGGATGAGGTGCTCAAGGCCAGTCACCGCGCCAAGGAACTGGTCAAACAAATTCTGACCTTCAGCCGACAGTCTGCACAGGAAGTCAAACCCATCCACCTGATCCCGCTGATCAAGGAGGTCATGAAACTGTTAAGGGGCTCCATCCTCGCCACCACGGAACTGCTCACGACCATTGAGGCGGAGCGGGACATCGTGAAGGCCGATCCCACCCAAATTCATCAGATCATCATGAACCTGTGCACCAACGCCCTTCATGCGATGAAGGATAAAGTCGGCGTGCTGGAAGTCGGTCTGACTCAAACCGTTGTGGACAGCCGGACCCGGGGGCCGCTGGCGCGACTGCGGCATGGCGCCTATGTTGAGATCTATGTGCACGACACCGGCCACGGCATGGAGCGGGCGGTTTTGGATCGCATCTTTGAACCGTTCTTCACCACCAAGCAAAGCGGCGAGGGAACCGGAATGGGACTGGCGGTGGTTCACGGGATCGTGGCCTCCCTGCAAGGGGCCATCACCGTCGATAGCGCCGTCGGCAAGGGCACCACCTTCCATATTGTCCTGCCCCTGATGGAACAGGTTGCAGAACACACACCCGCCGTCCTCCTGCCCCTGGTCAAGGGGACGGAACGGATCCTGTTTGTGGATGACGAACCGGGGATTGTCGCCATGGTCAATCAGATGCTGACGTCGCTGGGATACCAGGTCACGACCTTCTCGCGGCCGCATGAAGCCCTGACGCTGATCAAGGAAAATCCGGCCCGCTTCGACCTGATAATCAGCGACCAGGTCATGCCGGGAATGACCGGCATTGAAATGGTTCGCGAAATACACCTGCTAAGGAGTGACATCCCGGTCATCATCTGCACCGGCTTCAGCAAAACCATTTCCGACCAGGATCTCCTCGCCGAAGGCGTGCGGGAAATCCTGATGAAGCCCATCGTCCTGCGCCAATTGGCCGAGTCCATCCGGCGAGCCCTGTCCCCCGGCGCCGACTCCGCCAAGACGGTACCGGTGGTTACGCACTCACATCCTCCGTCCGGATTGTTGCACCGTTAGCCCGGTTTCCGGTTTGATTTTTTTCCCGCTCTGGACTAGTGTCAGGAACTGTGGCGACCATGCCGACAAGAAAGTGACGAATTATGGATGCGACAAATAATAAATCGCGGGGATCGAGGAAAAACTCCAAGACCCATGCAACCGAGAAATCCCCCGTCTCCAACGATCTCCGCCAATATCGAACCCTCGACACGGTTGAGGCCCTGAAACTGAGTTTTGAAAACCATCTTCGTTATACCCTGGCCCGGGATCAGTATTCCGCCACCGACCATGACCGCTATATCGCGCTCGCCATGGCCATTCGAGACCGACTGGTAGGCCGCTGGATCGAGACCAGCCAGACCTATGTCTCCCGCAACGTAAAACGCGTGTATTATTTGTCGCTGGAATACCTCATCGGACGGGCCATGGGCAACAATGTCATTAATCTGGGACTCGACCAGATCGTCTCGCAGGCGATGGCTGAACTGGGGCTCAACTGGAACTACCTGCGGGATCTCGAACGCGACGCCGCGCTGGGCAACGGCGGTCTGGGCCGCCTGGCCGCCTGCTTCATCGATTCCCTCGCCACGCTGGAACTGCCCGGATACGGCTACGGCATTCGCTATGATTACGGCATCTTCCGCCAGTCGTTGCGCGACGGGCAACAGGTGGAGGAGCCCGACAACTGGCTGCGTGACGGAACCCCCTGGGATATCGAGCGCCCCGAGTATCAGTATCCCGTCCATTTCGGAGGCGAAGTGAAGGACGAGCGCGATGATCAGGGCCACCATGCGTCCCGCTGGATCAATTACGATACGATCATCGGCATGCCCTACGACTTTCCTGTCGCCGGTTACGGCAACAACACGGTGAACAACCTCCGGCTCTGGACGGCCAAGGCGTCGGAAGAGTTTGACCTGTCGTTCTTCAACAACGGCGATTACATCCGGGCCTATGAGCAGAAGATTCTCCGCGAGAATATCACGAAGATCCTCTATCCCAACGACCGGATCGAGCAGGGCCGGGAACTGCGTTTCAAACAGCAGTACTTCTTCGTGTCCTGCTCCATTCAGGACATTCTGCGCCGCTTCCGGGTGAATAACACCGACTGGCGCGTGCTTCCCGACAAGGTTGCCATTCAGTTGAACGACACCCATCCCGCGATGGGCATCGCCGAATTCATGCGCCTGTTGATTGACGAGAACGGCCTGGAATGGGATCTGGCCTGGGATCTCACCACCCGCGTATTCGGGTACACCAACCACACCATCATGCCCGAGGCTCTTGAAAAATGGCCGGTTCGCCTCTTCGAGGATCTGCTGCCGAGACATCTGACCCTCATCTATGAAATCAACCGCCGCTTTCTGCGCCAGGTGATGAACAAGTTCCCGGGCGAGCACGAACGCCTCAGCCGCATGTCCCTGATCGAGGAAGGGCGCGAAAAACAGGTTCGCATGGCGAATCTGGCCGTCGTCGGAAGTCATAAGGTCAACGGCGTGGCTGAACTTCATTCCCAGTTGCTCAAGGAAACCCTGTTCCGTGACTTCTACGAACTCTGGCCGCAGAAGTTCACGAACATGACCAATGGCATCACCCAGCGCCGCTGGTTGCTGAAAAGCAACCCCGGACTGGCAGGCCTGATTACCAAAAAGATCGGCGACGGCTGGGTCAAGGATCTCTATCAACTCAAGAAACTCGAAAAATACGCGAAGGATCACGACTTCAAGGCCCGACTTCGCGAAATCAAACTGGAGAATAAGCAAAGGCTGGCCGACTATATCCGTATCGCCCATGGCGTCGAGGTGGATCCGAATTCGCTTTTTGATGTCCAGGTCAAGCGCATGCACGAATACAAACGGCAGTTGCTGAACTGCCTGCATATCCTGAACCGCTATACCCAACTCAAGAAGAATCCCGATATGGACATGCTCCCGCGCACCTTCATCTTCGGGGGCAAGGCGGCGCCGGGCTATGCGATGGCCAAATTGATCATCAAGTTGATTAACGACCTGTCCGCCGTCGTCAATACCGACCCCGATGTGCGCGGCAAAATGAAAGTGGTCTTCCTGAGCGACTACCGGGTCTCGCTGGCGGAACGCATCATCCCGGCCAGCGATCTGAGCGAGCAGATCAGCACGGCGGGAACCGAGGCCAGCGGCACGGGCAACATGAAGTTCGCGCTCAACGGCGCCCTGACCATCGGCACGCTCGACGGCGCCAATATCGAAATCCGGGAGGAAGTCGGCGCGGATCATTTCTTCCTGTTCGGGAAGACCGTGGAGGAGATCAACGCCCTGCGCGCGGCCGGGTACAACCCCTGGACGTATTATAACGAGGATGACTCAATCCGCACGATCATCGACTGCCTGTCTGGGGATTTCATCAACCTCGAGCAGCCGGGCCTGTACCGTCCGATCCGCGAGGCTTTGCTGGAGCACGGCGACTATTACATGCACCTGGCGGATTTCCAGTCCTATATCCAAACTCAAAGGATAGTGGATGAAACCTATCGCGACCAGGATAAATGGGATCGCATGGTGGTGATGAACATCGCCAACATGGGTAAGTTCAGTTCAGACCGGACGATCATGGAGTATTCGCGCGAGGTCTGGAATCTCAAACCGTGCCCCATCAACCTTCCCAAAAAGGACTAGGACGGCGGTCTCCCTCTCCCTTCTGGGGAAGAGGGTTGGAATGAGAGTGGGTTCGGGGAACGCCCATGAAACAGTTTTACATCGTGTTGTTTCTATTCTGTCTTGCCCCCAGCGCCTTCTCCCTGGGGCCGCATGAGATCCTGCTGCTGGTCAACCGGAACGCCCCTTTCTCCGGGGCATTGGCCCGGGAATACGCAGCCTCGCGGCACATTCCGGAGCCCAACATCATCCCTCTTGATCTCCCGGCGAACCCCCCGCTCGACCTGTCCGCACCCGACTTCAATCGCCTGATCTGGGAGCCTGCGCGGAAAGAATGCCGGGCACGCGGACTTGACGATCATATTCTGGCCTGGGTGTATTCGGTGAATTTTCCGATCCGCATCACCACCACCCCGGCGCTGTCCATCCAGGGTCTCACGTTTTTGAAGGGCGTCCTTCCGGCCATGAATCTGGTTGAGCGAGGAACCTACGTCTCGCCTCTTTTCGCGGGGCCGGACAGTCCCGCCTCCTCCGGCTTTCCGCCCCAATCATTCGATGTCCAGCGCGAGTGGCTGGGAAAGGATATGCCCATGCCGAGCATGATGCTGGGATTCATGGGAAAGGAAGGCAACACCGGGGAGGAGATCCTGTCATGCCTGAACAAGGGTGTCCTGGCCGACCGAACCCGGCCTGACGGCGTCGTGTGCATCGTCACCAACAGCGACATCCGGTCGCTTTGCAGGCAATGGGAATTTGCCCCGACGATCCGCGAATTGAGATCCCTTGGCATCACGGCCATGATGACCAACGCCTATCCTGCTGGCGCCGCACCAACCCTGGAGTCCAAGGGCCTGATGGGACTGATGGCCGGGTCGGCTCACATTCCCGAGGCGGAAACAGGCCGCTTTCGTTTTCTTCCCGGCGCCATCGCG
>CAYHEL010000078.1:0-8920 GCA_964355415.1 uncultured Verrucomicrobiota bacterium
GCCTCGTTCCGGCCGCTTAACGATGCCATCATCTCCGGTCGCCTGCGTGGCGTGGCGGCGGTTATTGGCTGCAATACGACCAAGAAGCGCCAGGACGAGAGCCATCAGGCCATGGTTCGTGAACTCATTGCGAACGACGTGCTGGTGGTTATGACCGGGTGTGCGGCCACCGCGTGCGCCAAGGTCGGCCTGCTCCAGCCCGAGGCCGCCAAGCAATGGGCGGGTGAGGGGCTTCAGGAGATCTGCGAGACTGTGGGAATTCCGCCCGTGCTGCACTTCGGGTCGTGCGTCGACAACAGCCGCATTCTGGTGGCGTTGTGCGAGATGATCCGCGAGGGCGGGCTGGGCGATAAATTGTCCGATCTTCCCATTGCTGGAGCGGCACCTGAGGCCATGTGCGAAAAAGCCATTGCCATAGGCTTCTACTGCGTGGCATCGGGGGCGTATGTGAATTACAGTCCCGCCATGCGCGTGCTGGGCAGCAAGGATGTCACCAAATGGCTGACTGAGGATGTCGAGGCCATCACGGGTGGCAAATTCAGTTTCGAGGATGATCCGGTCAAGGCCGCTCACCTCATGATGGAACATATGGACAAGAAGCGCGCCGCGTTGAAACTGCGTCCGATGATGTACAAACCCCGTGACACCAGCGCGGCGGCAACAATCTAACCCAAGGGAGCACACACAATGTCGAAAATTATCGCCAGCGCTGCAATTCGGGGTGCCTACGAGGTGGTTCGTCAGGCCGAGGAATTTTTCAACAAGGCCCGTACGGAGAAAAGTGAAGACACGCCCATCGGGTTTCCCGATACCGCCTATTACCTGCCCATGGCCAATGCGTTACTGGGATTGGAAGCCAAAACGGTCGGGGAACTGAAGCCCATCCTGGCCCACGCGCGGGAGTTGCTCGGTCCTGAGCCGAAGGATAACCTGTGGTTTCCCTATCTTGGCACCACCCTGGATGCCGGTATCGCCACGTTGTTGTCGGAGGAAATCATCATGGTCCTGCGCTATCTCTACGCGCAGGAGCCGCAGCCCGACTGCAACGGCTTTTTCTCGGACACGATCCTCCGCACGCTGGGCATTCAGCTGGTGGACGGGCGAATGCCCGGGTTCGCCGCCATTCTGGGCGCCGCGCCGGACAGCGACACTGCGGTGAGGATTGTGCGTGAGTTCCAGAAGCGAAGCATCATGGTGTTCGCGGGATCCTCGACCAACGGCGTGAGTATTGTGGATCAGTTGATGGAAAAGAAGGTTCAGATGGGGTGGGACTCCTACATCGTGCCTTACGGGCGTGACACGATGAGCGCCATCTACCCCCTGAGCTGGGCGATTCGCGGGGCCTTGACCTTCGGAGGCCTGAAGGCCGGCCAGGCTCGCAAATGTCTCGAGTACTGCAAGAACCGTGTGTTCGCCTTTGGCGTGACACTGGGTGAGGTTGACGACATCAAGTACGCGACCGGTGCCGGTGCGATCAGCATGGGCTTTCCCATTATCGCCGACACGCCGATCCCTGAAATCAAGCCCACCGGGATTTGCACGTATGAGCATGTGGTGCATGAGCTGGATCATGCCGCCCTGGTGCCGCGTTGCATCGAGATCCGTGGCGTGAAGGTCTCCGTGTCGCAGATCGACATTCCTGTGTCCTACTCCGCCGCCTTCGAAGGCGAACGGGTTCGGCGCGAGGATACGCATGTGGAGTTTGGCGGAAAATACTCCACGGCGTTTGAATTTGTGCACATGAAGGAGATGGATCAGGTTGAGGATGGCAAGATTGAGCTGATCGGTCCGGATATCGACCTCGCCAAGATGGGGAGCGCCATGCCGCTGGGTATCGTCGTCGAAGTTGCCGGCCGCGCCATGCACTCTGATTTTGAACCGCTCATTGAGCGCAAGGTGCATGACTTTCTGAACTACGCCATGGGGATCTTTCACATGAGCCAGCGGGATATCATCTGGGTTCGCGTCAGCAAAGACGCCTACGCAAGCGGGTTCAGGCTCAAGCACTTCGGTACGATCATTCATGCGCAGATCCACAACCTGTACAGCAAGATTGTGGATAAGGTGCAGGTGAAGATCATCACGGAGCAGGCGCAGGTTGAGGCGGCGTTGAAGGACGCCCGCAAGACCTATGCGGCGCGCGACGAACGTATTCTGGGTATGACGGACGAGAGCGTGGATGTGTTCTATTCGTGCGCCTTGTGCCAGTCGTTCGCCCCGAATCACATTTGCGTCATCAGCCCGGAACGCCTCGGTCTCTGCGGGGCGGTGAGCTGGTTGGACGGCAAGGTGGGATACGAGATCGATCCCACCGGCGGAAACCAGCCAATCAAAAAGACCCATACCCTCGATGCGACCAAGGGGCAATGGCAGGAGGTCAACGACCTGGTGTACCGGAGTTCCAACCGGACCATCGAGAAGGTCAGCCTGTATTCGCTGATGGAAGACCCCATGACCTCGTGCGGCTGTTTCGAGTGTATCCTGGCATTGATCCCGGAGGCCAACGGGTTCATGATTGTCAATCGTGAATTTAGCGGGATGACGCCCTGCGGTATGAAGTTCTCGACGCTGGCCGGTTCGGTCGGTGGCGGCAACCAGACCCCTGGCTTCCTCGGGGTGGGGCGCCTGTACGTGCTGAGCAAGAAGTTCATTCTGGCGGATGGCGGCCTCAAGAGGTTGTTGTGGATGCCCAAGGAACTGAAGGAATTCTACCGGGAGCGGTTTGGCAAAAGAGCCGATGAGGTCGGGGTGCCGAACCTGCTGGACTTGATCGCGGATGAAACCGTGGCCACGACAGGCGAGGAACTGGTTGAATATTTGACTAAGGTGGGCCATCCGGCTCTGACGATGGATGCTTTGCTGTAAGATTAAACCTAAACAGGATGGAATGGGAGGCTCAGTATGGCTCTGAAAGCGTTGGATATTTTCAAGTTGTTGCCGAAGACCAATTGTAAGAAATGCGGGTGCCCGACTTGTCTGGCGTTTGCCATGAAGCTCGCGCAGAAGCAGGCGAGCCTGGACCAGTGCCCGGATGTCAGCGAGGCGTCCAAGGTTGAACTGGCCGGCGCCTCCGCGCCGCCCATCCGGTTGGTAACCATCGGCACCGGACCGAATAAGCTCGAGATTGGCAATGAGACGGTCTTGTTCCGTCACGAGGAGTCCTTCTATCATCCCGCCGGAATCGGCGTGTTGGTATCCGACACCCTGGATGGCGATGCCCTTAAGGCGAAGATCGAGAAGATCCGGAAAATCCAGTTCACCCGCGTGGGAATCGAAATGCACGCCACTGTGGTGGGCGTGGTCAACACGAGCGGAACGGCGGAGCCCTTCGCCAAGGCCGTTCAGGCCGTGGCCGCATTGGATATTCCAATGGTTCTGATGTCCACGCAGGCGGCTCATCTGGACAAGGTGCTTGCCACGTGTGCTGACAAGAAGCCCCTGATCCATGCTGCCACGGCGGCGACGCTCGACGCGTTCATCGCCCTGGCCAAGACGCATAACTGCCCGCTGGCCGTGACTGCGCCTGACTTGGAGGCGCTGGTTCCTCTGTGCGAGAAAGCCCGTGCGGCCGGTCTTCAGGATCTTGTCCTGGATGTCACCTCCGGCACCGTGGCTGGTACCCTGCAGACGCTGACGGCAGTTCGCCGCCTGGCGCTCAAGAAGAATATGCGCGTGCTGGGATACCCCTGCCTGGTGACCAATCGCACGGCGGATCCGATGATGGCGGTTGCCGAATGCAGCATGCTGGTGGCCAAGTATGCCGGGATTGTGCTGACTGATCTCGATCAGCCGGAGCAGTTGATGCCCGTCCTGACGGTCAATCAGAACCTCTACACGGATCCGCGCAAGCCGATTCAGGTGGAAGCGAAACTGAATGCGATCGGTGCGGTCACGCCGGAGTCGCCGCTGTTGATCACGACCAATTTCTCCCTGACCTACTACACGGTCGCGGGCGAGGTCGAGGCCAGTCGCGTGCCGGCGTATATCGGCGTACTCGATACGGAAGGCACCTCGGTGTTGACGGCGTTTTCGTCGGACAAACTGACCTCGGAGAAGATCGCGGCGTTCATTAACTCGGACGAAGTCAAGAGCAAGGTGTCGCATCGCAAGGTAATCATCCCGGGCTACATTGCCGTCATGAGCGGCGGCCTGAAGGATGACTCCGGATGGACTGTGCTGGTGGGGCCCCGGGAAGCCAGCGGCATCTCGAAGTTCCTGAAGACGACCTGGGCGAATGCGTGAAGACCTACTCCATAACATTCCTGCCTGACAACAAAACGATCGAGGCGGCCGCCGGGAAGAGTGTCCTGGAGGCTGCTGCGGCAACCGGTATTGCAGTCAACAGCGTGTGTGGTGGAGACGGGGTTTGTGGCAAGTGCCGGGTTCTCATCAAGTCGGGCAAGGTAACAGCCAAGCCAAACATGTTTCTTGACCGGCTCGACATCCAGCGCGGGATGGCGCTGGCCTGTCAGACCTTCATTGACGGCGATGTGGTCATTGAGGTGCCGCCGGAGTCCCGTGTGGGCGGGGTTCCTCAACTGGCCACGGAGGATGCGATCCGGTACGGATCGATCTCCGGCTGGGTGGGGGAGGGTGCCCTATTCCCGCACAATCCGTTACTCCAGAAAGTGTATCTCGAGTTGCCGAAGCCGACGATTACTGACTGTGTCTGTGACCAGGAACGATTATACAGGGAAATCCGCCGGAACCGTGACATCGGAGTCATGCAGACTGGTTTGGCCGTGTTGCAGCGGTTGCCCGATATCCTGAGGCAGAACGACTGGAAGGTCACGGTCATGCTGGGACGCCGTGGGCAGACCATGGAAGTGGTTGACGTGGAGCCTGGGAACACAGCGGCGTGCAATTTTGGCGTGGCCTTGGACTTGGGGACCACCACCGTGGTGGCCCATCTGGTTGACATCGGTACGTCCAAGACGCTGGCGACCAAGGCCAAGTACAACTCGCAGATTTCCTATGGCGATGATGTGATTTCCCGCATCATGTACGCCTCCACGCCAGAGCGCCTGACTCAGTTGCGCGACCTGGTTGTGAACGATATCAATGACCTGATCGCCGGGCTGGTGGTGGAGGCTCGTGTGAAATTGCACGATGTGTCCATCGTTGTGTGCGCCGGGAATACCACGATGATCCATCTGTTGTGCGCGATGACACCGGGTAACATCCGTAAAGACCCGTATATTCCCACCGCTTGCAGTCCGCCTACGATCCGCGCCGCCGAGGTGGGGATCAAGATCAATCCGCGCGGCCTGCTGTCCACGCTTCCCTCAGTCGCCAGCTATGTCGGGGGTGATGTGGTTGCCGATGTGCTGGTGAGCGGGATGATGCAATCCGAAGATCTTTCGCTCCTGATCGACATGGGTACGAACGGGGAACTTGTGCTGGGTAATAAGGACTGGCTTGTGTGTTGCTCTGCCTCGGCGGGACCGTCATTCGAAGGAGGCGGCATCACCTGCGGTATGCGTGCCACGAACGGCGCGATCGAGCGCATTCAACTGGGTAAACACGGGGATGTTCTCTCATGTAATGTCGTGGGTGGTGGCAAGCCGCTGGGGCTTTGCGGATCCGGCTTAATCGATTCGGTGGCCGAACTGCTCAAGGCCGGTTGCATCGACCGGCGTGGCCGATATGATCGGGCGGCCTGTGGATCCCGGCTGCGGGAAGGCGAATCCGGAGGATTGGAATTTGTCCTGTTTACGGGTCGTGAGACCGCGCTGGGACGTGATCTGGTGCTCACCGAAGCCGATATCAACAATCTCATCCATAGTAAGGGCTCGATCTACATGGCCACGGAGAGCCTTCTGGATCATGTGGGTATGACATTCAATGATCTGAAGCAGGTCTATATCGCGGGCGGATTTGGGAACTATCTGAGGATCGATCAGGGTGTTCGTATCGGATTACTGCCCGATCTGGATCCCGCCAAGTTCAAATACATCGGGAACGGGTCTGTGCAGGGAGCCAAGATGGCGCTGTTCTCGCAGGAGGCTCTGCTCAATATCCAGGAACAGATTGCAGGGGCCATGACGTACATGGAGTTGAGTACCAGTCACAAGTACATGAATGAGTACTGTTCGTGCCTGTTCCTGCCTCACACCAATATCGAAAAGTTTCCGTCGCTGATGAGCGGGGTTCAAAAAGAAGCCGAAATTGGGGTGACCGGATGAGTTTACGCATCGCACTGGCCGGCAAAGGGGGGACAGGCAAGACGACCCTGTCCGCCCTGCTGTGCCGCAGTCTTCTGGCCCATAACATCAAACCCATCCTGGCGGTTGATGCGGATCCGAACAGCTGCCTGGCGGACAAGATCGGCTTGAATGTGGAACGGACGATCGGGTCGGTTCGGGAGGAATTGCGTGCCAAGCCGGATGCCAAGCCCGCAGGGATTTCCAAGAACGAGTGGATCGAACGCCAGATCAATGAATCGCTGGTCGAGGCAACGGGGCTGGATTTGTTGGCGATGGGACGGCAGGAAGGGCCGGATTGCTACTGCTTCATCAATAACCTGTTGCGCGAGTACTTGGGTCGGATCAGCCGGGATTACAAGGCTGTTGTCATCGATAATGAGGCCGGGATGGAGCACTTGAGCCGGCGTACCGATGGCCACGTGGACGTGATGCTGGTGGTGTGCCCCCCCACGGTGATCGGTGCCCGCACCGCGTTGCGCATTGTGGAACTGGTGAAGTCACTGAATCTCGCCATTGGCGCGTGCTATTTGGTGTTGAACCAGTGTGAGGGGCCGGTATCGCCCGAGTTGGCGGCGCAGTTCGCACAGACGGGCTTGGAACAGTTGGCGGCAATCCCGGTGGATCCGGTCGTCGCCGAATACGATGTGAGGGGGCAGTCGGTAAACGATCTGCCGGTTAACTCCCCGGCCGTGGTGGCTGTGGATGGTTTGGTCTTAAGGATTTTAGAAAGGAGCATAAGATGAGTGTCATGGATGATGCCAGAGAGAAATGGACAGGAACGATCAATGAGCTAACCATCGGGGCCACCAAGGCGGATGGGGGAACCCGGACCTCTGTAATCATGATCGGCGGTGCCGCGGCGCTGCCATTCATGAACTTTGAGGGCTCGACCCCACGCGCTCCTGTGGTCGCCATGGAAATCTGGGACCGTGAGCCGGATGACTGGGCACAGCCGCTGGTGGATGCCTTTGGCGCTGTTCTGAAGTCCCCCGCCGATTGGGCCAGGAAGTGTGTCGAGGAGTTCGGTGCCGATATACTCTGCCTCCGGCTGGCGGGAACCCATCCCGATTTCGGCGATGCCTCGCCGGCGCAGGCGGCCGAGGTGGTCAAGTCCGTGCTGAAGGCCGTCGGTGTGCCGCTGATCATCTGGGGAAGCGATCATGACGAAAAGGACAATGAGGTATTGCCCCGGTGCAGTCAGGTGGCGGCGGGTGAGCGATGCTTGATCGGCGCTGTGAAGGAAGACAATTACAAGACCCTGGTGGCGTCCTGCCTGGCTGATGGGCATACCATTATCGGGCTGAGTCCCATCGATATCAACATCGCCAAGCAGATCAACATCCTGGTTTCTGAAATGGGGCTTCCGCTCAACCGGATCGTGATGTATCCGACCACCGGTGCGTTGGGGTACGGGCTTGAATACTCCCAGTCCATTCAAGAGCGCGGGCGGTTGGCCGCCCTTGGTGGTGACAAGATCATGTCGTTGCCGATCATTTGCATGGTGGGTCAGGAAGCCTGGCGCACCAAGGAGGCTCGGGCGAGTCTGCAGGAAGCCCCGGCGTGGGGAGATGAGGCGACACGGGGAATCTACTGGGAAGTGGCGACGGCGTCATCCCTGTTGCAGGCCGGTAGCGATATCCTGGTGATGCGTCACCCGGCTGCAGTGTCTGCGGTGAAGAAGACGATCAACGAGCTTATGGTTAAGTAATACAAAGGAGAAAACTCATGTTTGTTATTGGAGAACGGATTAACGGAATGTTCACATCGATCGGGGATGCCATCCTGGCCAAGGATCCCCAGCCTGTACGCGCCATGGCTGAGCAGCAGATTGCCTGCGGTGCCAATGCCCTGGATGTCAATGTGGGAACGCGCGTCCCGAAGGCCGAGCGTCCTGCTGTCATGAAATGGCTGGTTGAAACCACCCGCGAAGTGACGGATATGTGCCTGGCGATTGATACACCCAGTCTGGATATCATGCGCGTCGGTTTGGATGCCGCCTGCCGCAAGGGTACCGGCATGATCAATTCCACCACGGGACACGCGGAAAAACTGGCCGCCTTCATGAATCTGGCCAAGGAGTTCAATGCCAGCATCATCGGCCTCGCCATTGACGAGAACGGTGTAGCGTCCACGGCGGACGCCAAGGTTGAAATCGGCATGCGCGTTTTGGCGGCCGCCATGGAAGTCGGCATCGCGACGGATAGCGTTTATCTTGATCCCATCACGCTGCCGTTGAATTGCGCCCAGGATGCGCCCGGTATCATGCTGGAGTCCATCCGCCAGTTCAAGTTGCTGTCGGATCCGGCTCCGCATGTCGTCATCGGGTTGAGCAATCTGAGCCAGGGCGCCACCGAGCGCGGCCTGATCAACCGGGCTTTCCTCGTGATGGCCGTTCAGGCCGGTCTGGATGCCAGTATTCATGACCCGCTTGATGAGGAGCTGATGAACGCAATGATCACTGCTGAGGTCGTGCTCAACAAGATGATTTACAGTGATTCGTATTTGAAGGCCTACCGACAGCGGTAGGCTCGTTTGCCCTGCCGGTGCGAGGCACCGGTAGGGCGCGGAGGCTGTGACCGTATGATCGACAAACCGCCGCAACGACCCTACGACCAGGCCCTGCAACGGGGCTTGGTTACCTTAAGCTCCCAGCACCCCTCCGCTGAGCGGCTCCAGTCTCTCGGGGCCACCATGACGGATCGCATTATCCGGAT